>PNLG01000438.1 GCA_013822915.1 Sphingomonas sp.
GTGCAGCTGCTACGATATTCGGTGATCGTGCCGCTCGCGGTCAGGATCAGCGCGGGGCGGCCGGTGTGGCTGTGGAGCGGCACAATGCCGCCGGGCTGCACCACCAGGCGGCGGGTGCGCAGGTCATGGCCATCGAACTTCAGCTCGGTGCCAAGGTTGATCGAACCAACAACGTCATCGGTCACGCCCTTGGGCGCGGTGGCCGCACCCGCCAGGGGGTTGGTGCCTGCTTTGCCGGCGGGGCAATCGCCTGCCATGGCGGGGGTCGCTGCGCCAAGCGCGGCGACGGTGGCGATCAAGGTCAGTGCTTGGCGATGTGAATGAACAAACATGGCGATCTCCTGAACGACGGCTTTTGTGCCGGAATATTGCTGCACTGCAATAACATCTGCTCATGACGCCTATAGGTCAATCGTCAAAACGATCCTGCACCGCTAACGTGCAGCGCTTGGGCGCGATATCGCGCAATTTATCGAATTTGTGCGGGGTCAATGTCGCATTGGTTTGGGTTATGGACCATAGGTGGGATCGAGATGTTGGCGCCTGCGATCGCTTGCCTGGTTCACCCGACCGCACCGAGTCGCTGCCATCGGAGCGATAGCGGGCGTCCGGACGGCAGTTTGAGGGACGTAACCGCACGCAAGTTTGCGCTGATCGCAAGCTGCATGCGCGCTATACTCATCGCTGGCGAAGCTGGCCTGGACAAGGAATGATCATGATCGACAAGGAAAAGTTTGGCCAGACGGTGCTTGTGCTCCAGGGCGGCGGCGCGCTGGGCGCGTATCAGGTTGGCGTGTTTCAGGCGCTGCACGAAGCAGGGGTCGAGCTTGACTGGGTGATCGGCACGTCGATCGGCGCGATCAACGCGGCGCTGATCGTCGGGTCCGCGCCGGAGGACCGGCTGGCGAAAATGACCGAATTCTGGCACCGCGTCGAACGGCTGAGCTATGTGCCCGGCCCTTTCCCGGCATGGATCACCGCGGCGGCGCGCAACATGTTGGCCATCACCACCGGCGTGCCCGGCTTCTTTACGCCGCAACCCGCCGCATTCCTCAGTCAGCATTCGCCGCTCGGCGCCGAGGACGCGGGCTATTATTCGGTCGCGCCGCTGAAAAAAACGCTGACCGATCTGGTGGATTTCGACCGTATCAACAATGGTCCGACCCGGCTGACGGTGGGCGCGTCGAACGTCAACACCGGCCAGATGACCTATTTCGACTCGCGCGATATGGCGGTTGATGTGCGCCATGTGATGGCGTCGGGCGCGCTGCCGCCCGCATTTCCGGCGGTGCGGATCGACGACGATCTTTATTGGGATGGCGGGATTTTGTCCAACACGCCGGTTGAGGCGGTGTTTGACGATAATCCCCGCCGCAACGCACTGATCTTTGCGGTGCATTTGTGGAATGCAGAAGGGCACGAGCCGGAAACGATCTGGGAAGTGATGAACCGCCAGAAAGACCTGCAATATTCCAGCCGCGCGGTCAGCCATGTTCAGCGTCAGCGCCAGATCCATAACCTGCGCTCGGTTGTGTCGGAGCTGGTGGACCTGCTCCCGCCCGAATTGCGCAACGACAATCGCGTGGCCGAACTGGCCAGCTATGGGTGCCGCACCCGGATGCATGTTGTCCGTCTGCTCGTGCCTGCGCTCGATAACGAAGATCATTCGAAGGACATTGACTTTTCGCCGCACGGCATCGCCGAACGCCGCGATGCGGGCTATGCGCACACGCGCGAGATGCTCGACAAGCGCCCCTGGGAAGCGCCGGTGCCCGAGCATGAGGGCTTTGTGCTGCACGAGGCGTGCGGCGGGGAGATGACCGCGCCGATTGGGGGTATTTGAACCGCAGGCGGGGGTGTTATCGCGCGGCGCCCGCTTTCGCGATCGAGGCGGATACCATCGTGGCAATTTCAAACTCGGTCGCGCGGTTGGTGATCGAATAGCGTTTGGCGATCCAGCCAAAGTCGTTCCAGGAAATCCAGACACTGCCATCGGCATCTTCGCTGACCAGCATCCGTACCGGCCAGTCCAGGCCTGCGACCGGGTTTGCCGTCAGAAACTGAGCGCCATGCGACGCATTGCCGAACAGGATCAGCGTGGAGCGGCGCAGCTCGATCTTCCCCTGTTTCGCCAGCGCCTGCTGGTCGATAACGTCGAACAACATCACGCCCCTTGCCGCGACATCGGCCTGGATCCGCGCAACGGTGGTATCGAAATCATTGGCGCTTTTCAGCCGGAGCACGCCCTGTGTCTTTGCCGTCGCGACGGGCGGCTGATCGACGTTGCTTTGCGCGACGATTGGCGTGGGCACGAGCATCAGCGCGGCGGCCATTAGCATGCGATCCATGTCTCGATCCATTTTCTGGTGCAGACGCGCATTTACCAGCCTGGGGTCGACGCGCCTAATGTCAGCAGGCGCTGGCGTCCATAAGTCGTCGCTATGGCGCCCGATTCTTGTTCCCGCTATCGAATTGGGCAAGGGGGCTTGGCGCTGGCAATGACGGAGTCGATGATGGAACACGCAGAGGTGGTGATTGTCGGCGCCGGACATGGTGGCGCGCAGGCCGCAATCGCGCTGCGCCAGGGCGGCTTTGCTGGATCGGTGTTGATCGTGGGGGATGAGCCTGAACTCCCCTATGAGCGGCCGCCGCTGTCCAAGGATTATCTGGCCGGGGACAAGGGGTTTGAGCGGCTGCTGATCCGCAAGCCCGATTTCTGGACCGAGCGCGGAATCGACTTTGCGCTGGGCGAGCGGGTGACGGCGGTGGATGCAGCGGCGCACCGGCTGACCTGCGAAAGCGGGCGGGCGATCGGCTATGGCCAATTGATCTGGGCCGCGGGGGGCACGCCGCGCCGCTTGACCTGTGCGGGTGCCGGGGCAGGGGGCGTGCATTATGTCCGGGCGCGCGCCGATATCGACGGGGTTATCGCCGAGCTTGGCACGGCACAGACCGTCGCGGTGATTGGCGGCGGCTATATCGGGCTGGAGGCAGCCGCCGTCCTCGCCAAGCTCGGCAAATCGGTGGTGCTGTTCGAAGCGGGGGAGCGGGTGCTGGCGCGCGTCGCCGGGGCGGCGCTGTCGCGCTTTTTTGAGGAGGAGCACCGCGCGCACGGTGTCGTGCTCCATCTGGGCGCATCGGTGGCGGCGATTGAGGTTGCGGACGGGCGCGCCGCTGGCGTGCGGCTGGCGGATGGCGGGATGATTGCCGCAGAGTTGGTGATTGTCGGCATTGGCATCATCCCTAACGTCGAACCGCTGCTTGCCGCAGGCGCAGAGGGCGGCAATGGCGTGCGGGTCGACGCGCACTGCCGCACTACCGTGAGCGATGTGTTCGCGATTGGCGACTGTGCGCTCCATGCCAATCCTTATGCGGACGGCGCCGAAATACGGCTCGAATCGGTGCAGAATGCGAATGATCAGGCGTCGAGTGTGGCGCGCGCGATTCTGGGCACGCCGACGCCCTATGATGCGGTGCCGTGGTTCTGGTCGAACCAATATGATCTGAAGCTTCAGACAATTGGGCTGTCGACCGGCCATGATGAAGCGATTGTGCGCGGCGATCCCGCAGCCCGCAGCTTTTCGGTGATCTACCGGCGGGATGGCGCGGTGATTGCGCTCGACTGCGTCAATGCGGTGAAGGATTATGTCGCCGGGCGCGCGCTGGTCGCGGGGGCAGTGCGGGCCGATGCGGCGGCGCTGGCCGACCCGTCAGTGCCGCTCAAAAGCCTGAACGCGGATCAGGCGGGCGTATCCGCATAGGGGGGTGCCGGAATCGTCGCGAGTGCGCTCGACAGCGCGGTCGACCATCGGTGCGACAAATCGGTGAAATAGGGATCATCGGCGTCAATCCGCCGGGTCATCGCCGCGCTCTGCCGGTCGGGCGCGACCGCAAGGTCAATCGGCAACCCGACGGCAAGGTTCGACCGGATCGTCGAATCGAACGAAATCAGCGCGACCTTCACCGCCTCGTTCAATGGCGTGTCATAATCGAGCGCGCGGTCGAGAATGGGCTTGCCATATTTATTCTCGCCGATCTGGAGATAGGGGGTATCCGGGTGGCATTCGATCGTGTTGCCCGCGCCGTAAACCAGGAACAGCCGCGTCGGCTCCCCCTTGATCGACCCGCCAACCAGGAACGTGGTGTTGAAGTTGACATCGGCCTGCGAAAGCCCCTCCAACGCGTCGCGCGAGGCGCGGATCGCCCGCCCCGCCGCCAGTGCCGCTGAAAAAATGTCGGGCACGGTCGCCAACGTCTCAAGCTGGCCGGTTTCGGGGTGCATGATGCCGTGGTTCAGCCGTTGCAGCGCCGCCTGAGTCGTCGACAGGCTGCCCGAGGATGCAATCATGATCAGCCGTTCGCCATCATTGCCGATCAGGCGCAGCTTGCGATAGGTGGAGATATTGTCGACGCCTGCATTGGTGCGGGTGTCGGCCAGCATCGCCAGCCCTTCGCGGACCAGAATACCGACGCAATAGGTCACTCGCCGCCTCCCCGCCGATCGTCAGTTTTGCGACTGACGCATGGCGTCGCTGGCATCAACTGTCACGCTCAACATTTCTCCGCCTCCGCCGCGTCGCGCGCCCCGAAGCGGCGCGGCATCACGATAGTCCAGGCCGATTGCGACGCGCAAATAGGATGTGGTGGCGCAAATCCCGTTTGCCGGGTCAAAAGCAACCCACCCGAGACCCGGCACCAGCGCCTCTGCCCAGGCGTGCGCGGCGCCCTGCGGTGTGGTGCGCGCCAGATGGCCCGAGACATAGCGCGCCGGGACGCCCAGCGTTCGTGCGGCACTGACGAAGATATGCGCAAAATCCTGACAAACCCCGTGCCCCGCGATCAGCGCTTCGGCGGCACTGGTGCGCGCGGTTGTCGCGCCGACTTCAAACCGCATCTCGTTGAACAGCGCGCCACACAGCGCGTGCAGTGCGGCAAGCGGCTCGCGATCGGCAAATCGCTTCGCCAGCGCGCCAATCGCCGGGTCGGGCGCGGTCAGCGTGGTCTGGCGCAGATAGACGGCGGGCGGAAGGGTTTCGGGCGCGCGCACAATTCCGGCGGTATCGGTAATCTCTGCCTCGCCGGTGACGGTGATCGTCACGTCGGACGTTGGCCCATCGGCGTAGAACATCGTCACGGCATTGCCGAACGCATCGATGCTTTCGCGAAAGCTGCCATCGATATCGGCGTCGATCCGCCACGCGATGATGTGCTGCCCGTCATGGTTCGACGGCGACAGGCGAAGCGCCTGAATGACGTCGGTTGCGGGCGCGTCATAGCGATAGCGGGTGCTGTGGTGGATTTTCAGGCGCATCAGAACAGATACTGCTCGCTGATCAGCCCGCCCAGCCGGTTGTTTTCCGACAAATAGCCCAAAATCGCCTGATGCAGCCCGCTTGCGAAAATCTTGTCGATGCGTGCATTGCCAAAGGTTGTGGCCATCGCCACCGCCTGTCGATGCGCGGGGCCGCGTCGCCCGGTCATTGCGCCGAGCAGGTCGAGATAGCGCACCATGTCCCCCGCACACGCCGCCAGCGACCGGGGCATCCGCTCGTTCAGGATGAGCAGATCGGCGACCAGCCACGGTTTCACATTGTCGCGATACACATGACGATAGGCAGTGAGCGCCGAGACGGTGCGCAAAATCGTCGTCCATTGGAAATAATCAAGGCTGCCGCCCACCGGCTCGTCGCGCGGGAGCAGCAGATGATACTTCACGTCGAGCAGCCGGGCGGTATTGTCCGCGCGCTCGATCGTCGCGCCCATGCGCAAGAACCAATAGGCCTCGTCACGCAGCATCGTGCGGTGAGTCGCGCCATCGAACGACAGCGCCGCTGCCTTCACCGAATCGAGCAGGCGCGTCAGCGTTGGCCGGCTGTCGAGCGCGGTGCCGAAGCGCTGCATGTCGAGCCATGCGCCGTTGATCGCTTCCCACCCCTCCGCCGTCATCGCGGTGCGCACCGCGCGGGCATTGGTGCGCGCGCGTTCGATGCAACTGCGCATTGAGGAGGGGTTGTTGGGATCAAGCGAGAGAAATTGCAGCGCGGCTTCCTCGCTCAGCGCCGGGTGCGCCGCCTTGAAACTATCGCGGGCGCCGGCGGCCGCCAGCGCGCCGCTCCACGCCGCGACATCGCCGCCATAGCTTGACGGGAGCGCCGCCAGCCGGATCGTCGCGTCAATCAGCCGCGACACGAAATCGGCCCGCTCGATATAGCGGCCGGTCCAGAACAGGGCGCTGGCGGTGCGCGATAGCATCAGCCGAAGCGCCCGAACGCGCTGGTGCGGACGGCGTGGCGCGAGGCCGGACGGCACGGCGTCCGGCGTGACCGACGGCGCGGCTTTGCCGCGCCGCATCTGCTTGCTACCCTAATCATCCAGCACCCAAGTGTCTTTGGTCCCGCCGCCCTGGCTCGAATTGACCACGAGTGATCCTTCTTTCAGCGCGACGCGGGTGAGCCCGCCGGGCACGATCGTCGATCCCGTCGCACCGGTGAGCACAAACGGGCGCAGATCGACATGGCGCGGCACAATCCCGCTCTGCCCAAGCGTCGGGCAGGTCGACAGCGCGAGCGTGGGCTGGGCAATGAATTTGTCGGGATTGGCGATGAGTTTCGCCCGAAACGCGGCAAGCTCGCCCGCGCTCGCATGCGGGCCGACCAGCATGCCATAGCCGCCCGAGCCGTCGACCTCCTTCACCACCAGCTCGCTGAGGTGGTCGAGCACATAGCCAAGCGCCTCCGCCTCCCGGCAGCGCCAGGTCGGCACATTTTCGAGCAGCGCGTCTTGCCCGGTATAAAACCGTACGATTTCGGGCATGTAGCTGTAAATCGCCTTGTCATCGGCAATGCCGGTGCCAATCGCATTGGCAATGGTGAGATTGCCCGCCGCGTGTGCCGCCACAATCCCCGACACGCCCAGCATCGATTCCGCGCGAAAGGCGAGCGGATCAAGATACTCGTCATCGACCCGGCGATAGAGCACGTCGATCTGCTTTGGCCCCTCGGTCGTGCGCATATAGAGCACGTCGTCGCGCACGCTGAGATCGCTGCCCTCGACCAGCTCCACCCCCAGCTTGTCGGCTAGAAAGCTGTGCTCATAATAGGCTGAGTTATGATAGCCCGGCGTCAACACCGCGACCGTTGGCTCGCGCGCGCACCGTGGCGGCGCGACCGACCGCAGCGTGGCGAGCAGCGTTTCGGGATAATCCTCCACCGGCGCAACGCGGTGCTTGTTGAACAATTCGGGCAGCAACCGCAGCATGACTTCGCGGTTTTCGAGCATATAGGAAACGCCCGACGGGGTGCGGGCATTATCCTCCAGCACGTAAAACTGATCCGCGCTGGTGCGGACAATGTCGATGCCCGCGATATGGGTGTAAACACCGTGCGCGGGCCGCAGCGTCGTGGCCGCTAGGCAGAATTGCGGGTTTTGCAACACCAAAGCTTCGGGCAGGATGCCGGCCCGCAAAATCTCGCGCGGGCCGTAAATGTCGTTCAGGAACAGGTTGAGCGCACGCACCCGCTGGATCAGCCCGGCCTCCAGCCGCTGCCATTCGCGGCGCGACACGATGCGCGGGACAATGTCGAACGGGATCAGCCGCTCGGCAGCATCGGCATCGCCATAAACCGCAAAAGTGATGCCGATCCGGCGAAAGAACAGCTCGGCCTGCGCGCGGCGGGTCTGGAGCAGGTCAGCGGGTGCGGTGTCGAGCCAATGCGCAATACGTGCATAGGGATCGCGAATCGCCGATCCGTTGCCGTGCATCTCGTCAAACGCCGTCGCCGCCAAAGGCTGCCCTCCGTGCCATTGTCTGATCTTGCGCGCTGCATTGCACAAGCGCAAGGCCCAAGCGCACGGATTGATTGCCGGTTCGCGCGCTAAATTAGCGTGCGGCGTCGCCTGCCAGTGCGGCCTTTAATCGCGGCGCGACAAAGTCGATGAACGCGCGTAGCTTTAGCGGGATCATCGGCAGGCCGGGATGCACCATGTGCACCGGCATCGGCGGCGGCGCGTCGTCGGTCAGGATCGGGATCAGAGCGCCGGCCGCGATTGCCTCTGCGGCTTGATAGGAGAGCAGCCGCGCCACGCCGACACCAGCAATCGCGGCGGCGATCACGGCATCAGCCGTGTTGCCGGCAAAACGCGGGCTGATCGCGATTGATCGCGCCGCTGGATCGCTGCCGAACGGCCAACGCCGCGCGGGTTGCAACCCCTCAAACGCGATGCAGTCGTGGTCCGCCAGATCCTTGGGGCTTTGCGGCACCCCCCGCGCGGCCAGATAGGCGGGGCTTGCACAAATCACCCAGCCCGTATCGCCGATCCGCCGCGCGACCAGGTTCGAATCGGGCAGCCGACCGATACGGATCGCCAGATCGACGTGATTTTCGATCAGATCGACAACATAGTCCGCCGCGACAATCCGTACATTGACGCGCGGAAAAGCGGCAAGAAATTCTAGCACTACCGGCGTCAGATACGCTTTTCCAAAGCGTAGCGACGCAGTGACCAGCAAGTCGCCGCTCGGCATGCGATATTCGCCCGCCGCGGCCCGCTCGGCTTCGTCGAGATCGGCCATGAGCCGCCGGGCGGCCGCCACAAAACCCTCGCCCGCTTCGGTCAGCACGAGCTTGCGGCTGGTGCGGATCAAAAGCTGCGTGCCGAGATGCCCCTCCAGCTCCGATACTTTCCGGCTGACCGTTGGCAGCGGCATCCCCAATTGGCGGGACGCGGCCGAAAGGCTGCCGCCATCCACCGCCGCCAGCAGAGTGCGCATCGCGTCGAACCTGTCCATCTCAATATTCCATAAAACGGAAGCTAGAGTGTCATTATTAGCGTCTGATGCATCAAAATGAAAGCATCTAAAGGGCAGTCACGGGCCGGGAGCGGTCCGGCACACCCCCCAACCCAGAGGCTATCATGACCATCCGTTTCAAGACCGTCGATGTTGACGGCACCGAGATTTTCTACCGCGAAGCGGGCGATGCCGCGCGTCCGGCGTTGTTGTTGCTCCACGGCTTCCCGACGTCGAGCCACATGTTCCGCGACCTGATCCCTGAACTCGCCGACCAATATCACATCATCGCCCCCGATCTGCCCGGTTTCGGCCAGTCGGCGATGGCGCCGCGCGATCAATACGCCTATCGTTTTGACAATATCGCGAACACCATCGACCGCTTTACCGAAGTGCTCGGCCTCGCCAAGTTCGCGATCTATATCTTCGATTATGGTGCGCCGGTCGGCCTGCGCATCGCCGCCCGCCACCCCGATCGCATCAGCGCGATCATCACCCAGAACGGCAATGCGTATCTGGAAGGCGTGTCGGAAGCGTTCAACCCGGTGCAGGCCTATTGGGCGAACCCGACCGACGAAAATCGCAATGCGCTGCGAGGCTTTCTCGCGCCTGAGACGACGTTCTTCCAATATACCCATGGCACCGATGCGTCGCTGGTATCGCCCGATGGCCGCAACCTCGACGATTTCTATCTGGCGCGGCCGGGCAATGACGAAATCCAGCTCGACCTGTTGCTCGACTATGCATCGAACGTCGCGGCCTATGACCGGTTTCAGGCCTATTTTCGCGATCACCAGCCGCCGCTGCTCGCAGTCTGGGGCCGGAACGACCCGTTCTTCATTCCGCCCGGCGCCGAAGCGTTCAAGCGCGACCTGCCCAATGCCGATATCCGCTTTTTCGACACCGGCCATTTCGCGCTCGAAACCCACGCGGCGGAAATCGGCGCGGCGATGCGCGAATTCCTGAGCCGCCACCTGGGCTGATTGCCCGCCAGCCTATCCCCAGGGGTTCGCCGTCCGCGTGCCTCTGGGGAAACTCTGACACTGCCAAAAAGGATATGCGACCATGACCAAATTGCTCTACATCAACGCCTCTCCGCGCGCGGAGTCGCGATCAGCGGCGGTGGCTCAGGCCTATCTCGACGCCGCGATTGCCGTGACGCCGGGTCTGGAAATCGACACGATCAAGCTGTGGGAAGAACCACTGCCCGAATTCGACGGTGACCGCGCCAATGCCAAGCTGGCGGTCATCACCGGCCAGCCGCACAGCGATGGTGAAAAGACCAAGTGGGACGAAATCACTGCGATTGCCCAGCGCTTCATTGCTGCTGACACCTATGTTTTTGCGGTGCCGATGTGGAATGGCGGCATCCCGTATCGGTTGAAGCAATATATCGACATCATCCACCAGCCGCGATTGCTGTTCGGCCTTGACCCCGCGACCGGCTATTTCGGCTTGCTCACGGGCAAGCGCGCGGTGCTTGTTTACACCAGCGGCGCGTTCAGCCCGGCGGCACCATCGCCCGCTTATGGGATTGACCATCAGTCGACCTATATGCGCGCGTGGCTCAACCAGGCGGGCGTCAGCGAGATCGCCGAAATCCGTTACCAGCCGACTCTACTCGACCCCGAGAGCGAGGCCGCGTTCGAACGCGCGAAGCAAGCCGCCGCCGCACTCGCCGCATAACCCAGCCCCCCCCGCCCGCGCGCTGTCCCCCTTGGCGCGCGGGCACCCCGACCCATCCCCCGTGGAGACCTGCCATGATCAAGACCTACCTGATTACTGGTGCCAGCGACGGCATCGGCTATGAAATTGCCCGCCTCGCCGCCGCCGAGGGTGCGGCGATCATCATGACCGCGCGCGACGAAGCCCGGCTCCGCGCCGCTGCCCGCAGCCTCGACGCGGTGATCGCGCCCGAAATCGCCGCATTCGACCTTGCCGATCCGGCCGCACTCGAAGCGTTTCTCGCCGATCTCGACGCGCGTGGCATCATGCCCGATGTTGTCGTCAATAACGCTGGCCACGGTGCCTCGGGCAGTTTTGTCGACACCGACTGGGGCAAGCTGGATGCGATGCTGCGGCTCAACATGAATGCGCTCGCTCGCATCAGCCATTGGGCAGCGCGCGGTATGAAGGCGCGCGGCGCTGGGTCGATCGTCAACCTCTCGGCAGCGGTCGCGACGCGCCCGACGCCGTATTTCGGCGCCTATGCGGCATCGAAAGCGTTCGTCACCAATCTCAGTATCGCGATGGACAGCGAGCTGCGCGCGCACGGCGTGTCGGTGTCGGCGATTCACCCGCCGGCCGTCCGCACCAGCTTTGGCACCGCCGCCAAGGCCGATCTGAAGACCACATTGGTCCACAAGCTGTTCCCGACGGTCGGACCAAAGACGGTCGCGCGCGCGGTGATGAGCGCGGTTCGCCGTCGTCGTCGCTCTGTGATTATCGGGCCGGTTGCCGGCATCGTGATGGGCACCGCGCCGATTATGCCGCGCGGGATCGACCTCGCCTTCATGACGCTGTTGTTCAAGGGCCGCCGCGCGGCGGCTTGATCGACCCCCGAAAGGAATTTGCTATGACCAATCCCGTTGATCTTGTGCGCGCTTTCTACGCAGCCATTGCCCAGGGCGATGCGCCCGGTGTTGTCGCGCTGCTCCACCCCGAGCTTGCATGGACCGAGGCGGAGGGTTTTCCCTATTACAGCGGCACGTGGCGCCAGCCCGGTGATGTTGTCGAAAAGCTCCTCGTCCCGCTGATGCGCGACTGGGATGATTTCTCGGCCATTGCCGATGACTTCATCGTCGACGGCGACCGCGTTGTCAGCCTTGGCGCCTATCGCGGCACCAGCAAGGCGACCGGCAAAGCAATGCATGCACCTTTTGCGCATGTGTGGCGTGTCGCTGACGGCAAGCTGCAACGTTTCGACATGTACACCGACACCTTGCTCGTCGACCGCGCGTTGCGGTCGTGAGGGCACCCTTCAGGAGAATTTGACGTGCTTGTTTCAGGTTACATTGATCGGCCCGACTACCGGGTCGATCTGCTCCCCCGCACCAACCGCGTCGTTGCGCGGTTGGGTAACCAGGTGATCGCCGACAGCGACCGGGCGGTCGTGGTCGACGAGCAGGGGCACGGGCTGGTTTGGTATTTCCACCCCCAAGATGTGCGGCTGGATTTGCTCGCAGCCGTCGCGGGCAAAACCAGCATTTGCCCGTTCAAGGGCGAGGCGACTTACTTCGCCGCCGCCGACGATGCGGCGGTGACGCCGATCGGCTGGACCTACGCCAAGCCGCTCGTTCAGGTGGCCGCGCTCAAAGGCTATATCGCTTTCTATCAGGACCGGGTTGCGATCACGGTTGCTGCTTAAGCCCCCTCAGAGGCCCGGCTCGCCGTCCGTATCGGCTTCGGGCACCTCAGGTACCGCTGCGAACAGACGGACAGCGGCGCGGAGCCGCTCGCGGCAAACCGAGCGGCCGAGCAGCGCCATCGACCCGAACAGCGGCAGCGAGCGTCTTGATCCGGTGATCGCGACGAACAGCACCGGCGTGGTGTCGCGCGCCTTCAGCCCGAGATCGGCCGACATCGCCTTGACCGCGTCGAAC
>PNLG01000434.1 GCA_013822915.1 Sphingomonas sp.
CGCGCGTTCGGTCACCAGCCGGGTCATCCCGGCGGCCCGGTCATAACGCGGGCGGCGCGCCAGCCCCGAATCGACCACGATCCGGATGCCGTCGAGCGTCAGGCTGGTTTCCGCAATCGAGGTCGCGAGCACGAGCTTGCGGTGATCCGACGGCGCAATCGCCGCGCGCTGTTCACCGGGCGGGAGCGCGCCGTGCAGCTTGTGCAGCGCGACACCCGGCAATTCGCCCAGCCGTTCGGCGACGCGGTCAATCTCCGCCACGCCGGGCAGAAAGGCGAGCACACCCCCCTCCCCATCCGCCAGCGCAAGACGGATTGCGCGCGCGACTTCATCCTCAATCCGCGCCGCCGCCGCCCGGCCCAGATGGTGCAGCGTCAGCGGATGGCTGGCCCCCGCGCTCTCGATCACTGGCGCACCGTCCATCAGCGCGGCAAAGCGCGCGCCGTCCAGCGTTGCCGACATCGCGACCAGCCGAAGGTCGGGCCGCAGCGCGGCTTGCGCATCGAGCGCGAGGGCGAGCGCGAAATCGCTGTCGAGGCTGCGTTCATGCACTTCGTCAAACAACACCGCCGACACGCCCGCCAATTCGGGATCGGCCTGAATCCGGTTTACGAAAATCCCCTGCGTCATCACGGTCACCCGCGTCGCCGCCGATCGCTTGCTGTCCATCCGCGTCGCATAGCCATAGCTTTGGCCGACCCGCTCACCCGCTTGCTCGGCCATGCGTTCGGCGGCGGCGCGCGCGGCAATCCGGCGGGGGGAGAGCAGCACAATCTCGCCGCTGCACCACGGCTCGGCGAGCAGCGCGGGCGCCACCGCCGTTGTCTTGCCCGCGCCCGGCGGCGCAACCAGCACCGCCGATGCCCGCGCGCTGAGTGCGGCGAGAAGATCGGGCAGGACGGCGTGGATGGGGAGTGGCGTCACGCTCGACGCATTAGGGCCGCCGTGAATCAGCGCCAAGCGCTAACGCTGTGCCTCTGCCACGATCAGCGCGCGCACCTGCTGCCATTCGGGCTCGCTGGTCGCCACCAGGTCGAAATGCCCCGCGCCCTTAATGACATGGGTATCAACGTCATCTCCCTTGCGCGACGCAAGCCTTTGCCACCACATGCCAATGTACGGCGGCAGAACATCATCAAACTCGCCCATGATCGAACGGGTTCGGATGCCGAGCGGGAACAGTTGGTTCGCCGATGTATCGGCAAAGGGTTTTGGGCGGTCGGGCGTTTTCTGCCCGACGACTTGGTCGATCCTGGCCACACCCGGACACGCAATCGGCAAAAGCTCGGCGGCGTGTTCGATGTCCGGCGCGCCGCCCAAACTGATCACCGCCCGCACCGGCAACGGATCGGCACCGCGCAACGGGTGCCCCGCCGCAAGTTTGTGCCGCGCCGCCGCCCACATGCCCAGATGCGCGCCCGACGAATGTCCAACCACCGTCACCCGAGCAAGATCGAGCCGATGCGCGGCCGCAACCGAGCGCAACGTGTCAAACGCCGCGCCGACATCTTCATACATGCCCGGATAGCCGCCGCCCGGCTCACCGATTCGGCGATATTCGATGTTCCAGACAGCGAAGCCGGCATTGGCCAAATCGGCCGCATTGCTCGCCATGGTCTCGGCCGGCACTTCGGCATTCCAACACCCGCCATGGACCAGAATGATGACGGGCACCGGGCGACGCGTACCCTTTGGCAGGTAAAGATCGGCATATTGCGATTTGGCCGGCCCATAGCTCGTCCGCTGATCGGCCTTGGCCGGTTTGAGCTGAGCAAGATATTTCGGGAGCGAAAGTGTGTCCTTAAACGGCGCGTTCACCGCAGCGGCCAGACCGATCACGATCGCCGCGCTTACCATCAGCCTGCTCAGCAACCGCCCCATCGCTCACCCCCATTTGCGACTTCATACAGGTGATACCTGAAACGCGGAAACCGCTCAATAGGCGCGGGCGACTGCGAACTCTACTGCTTCGATCATCGCGTCCTTGGCGTCGCTTTTGCCAAAGGGGCCGAGCGCGTCGATCGCGCGCTGGCCATAATGCCTGGCGCGGGCCAGCGTGTCGTCGATCGCGCGGGCATCACGGATCAGCTCGATCGCGTGAGGCAAATCGGCGTCGGCGTCGCGCCGCCCCTCGATCGAATCCTTCCAGAAGCGGCGCTCGTCTGCCCCGCCGCGCGCATAGGCGAGGATCACCGGCAGCGTCACCTTGCCCTCGCGGAAATCATCGCCCGCATCCTTGCCCATCGTGCCCGCATCGGACACATAATCAATCGCGTCGTCAACCAGTTGGAACGCGATCCCCAGATTGCGGCCATAGGCGTCGAGCGCCAGCTCCTCCGCTGCCGACCGCTCCGCCACCACCGCCGAAATTCGGCAGGCAGCGGCAAACAAGGCCGCCGTCTTGGCGCTGATAATGTCGAGATAGCGCTCCTCGCCCAGGTCGATCTTGCGCGCGGCGGTCAGTTGATTGACTTCCCCTTCGGCGATCACCGCGCTGGCGGCACTCAGGATTTTGAGCACCTTGTGGCTGCCATCCTCGACCATCAGTTCAAACGATCGGCTGAACAGGAAATCGCCGACCAGCACGGTCGCGGCATTGCCCCAGATGGTGTTGGCGGTGCGCCGCCCGCGCCGTAAATCGCTGCCATCCACCACATCGTCGTGGAGCAGCGTCGCGGTATGGATAAACTCGACCGCGGCGGCCAACCGGTGGTGGCGCGTGCCCGCATAGCCCAACAGCCGCGCGCTGACGAGCGTCAGCATCGGCCGCATCCTTTTGCCCCCACCCGCGATCAAATGGCCCGCAAGTTCAGGGATCAACGGAATTTGCGACTGCATCCGGTCAAGAATCACGGCATTGACCAGATTGAGATCACCCGCGACCAGCGCGATCATCGGATCAAGCGACGGGGCCTTGCGATCGGTCAGGCGGTGGATGGACGCGGTCATGCTACCGCGCATCTGGCCCGTTGCCCCGACAAAGGCAAGAGCCGGGGTTGCGCTCTGGCGTGCATCTCCGCAAATTGCCGCAACCCGGCGATAATGGAGAGCTGATGCGATGACCGACACCATGCTGAACAGCTATCGCAAAAGCATCGACAATATCGACGCAGCGCTCATCCATCTGCTCGCCGAACGGTTCAAGGTGACGCAGGCGGTTGGCCGCTACAAGGCCGAACACGGCCTGCCGCCCGCTGATCCGGCGCGCGAGGAAGCACAGATTGCCCGGCTGCGCGCGCTGGCGGACGCGGCCGAGCTTGACCCCGATTTCAGCGAGAAATTCCTGCGCTTCATCATCGACGAAGTGATTCGCCATCACGAGCGCGTGCGGGGTTAGGACTTTTTCCACTTCCGTGGAGACGGCCCCGGCCCGCTCCCGTCAGCGGCTGCGCCATTCCAGCCATTGCCATAGCGCAAGGCCGGGCACGCCCACGCAAATATCGCGCGCACGCTTGACCAGACTGAGCGCCAGCCCTGCCCCGGGCGACACGCCGAACAGCGGCCCGATCAACACATAGGCCCCCTCCTGTACGCCCACGCCGCCGGGAATGGCAAAAGCGACCGTGCGTAGCGTGAAAATCAGCGCCTCGATCGTCAGCACCGACACCAGCGGCACGTCCTGCCCCATGAAACACAGCGCAATCCACGCGCCCCCTGCGCTGAAAATCCAGGCGATCAGGTGGAGCAGGAACGCGGCAATCACCCGCCCCGGCTGGCGGTAAATCGCGTCGAGCTCGCCGGTCAGCGCCTCCACCGTCGCGACCGATCCGGGCAGCAGCCGCCCGGCCAGCCCCTGCGCCATACGCAGCATCGGCCGCTGGCCCATCGCAAAGCCGATCATGATTGCGCTCAGCACCGCAACGCCCGCCAGCACCAGCGGCAACACCTGCGCCCCGCCTCCCCCGGCGCCGAGCGCCAGCGCGAGCATCGCGACGCCGAACAGCGTGAACACCAGTTGCGCGGCAAGCTCGGTCGTCTGATCGGCGATGAGCGAGGCATAGACGAGTGCCGGGCGAATCCCGCCCGCAATCGCGGTGCGCGCGCCGATCACCAGCCCGCCAAATTGCGAGAAGGGAAGCACGTCGGTCGCGGCTTCGCGCGTCATCCGCGCCCAGGCAAAGGTCGGCCAGTGGCGGCGCTCCAGCCCCGGCGCCACTGCCCACCAGCCCGCACCCAGCACCACCAGCGTCACCGCCGTCCATGCCATCAGCACCGCAAATCCGCCGAGCCCAACCCGCGCGACACCGCCCACGACATCGCGCCAGCCGGTCGCCCCGACGAGCCAGACCACCGCGCCCGCGCCGATGATCGTCAACAGGATCGCGATCAACCGCCCCATCGCGCCCGCGCCCGGCGCCCGGTCAACCCGCGACGTTGCGGTTCTTCAGAAAGTCGAAAAACTCCACCCCCTCGCGCAGGCGGCGCTTCATCATCGTCGGGCTGGTCGCCATTTCGGCAACGATTGCGCCGACTTTTGAGGGGCGGAAATAGAATTTCTTGTAAAACTCGGCCACCGCTTCAAAGATTTCGTCCGAGGCCAGATGCGGATAGGTGAGCTGCGCAATCTGCCCGCCGCCATCCGCGACCAGATGATCGGTTCCGTCGAACCAGCCATTTTCGATCGCCTGCTTATACAGGAACGTGCCCGGATACGGGGCGGCGAGCGACACCTGGATGGTATGCGGGTTCACTTCCTTGGCGTAAGCGATGGTTTCCTGGATCGTGTCCTTGGTCTCACCCGGCAGGCCCATGATGAAGGTGCCGTGGATCTTGATGCCAAGCGCCCGGCAATCGCGCGCAAATTGCTTGGCGACTTCGATGCGCAGGCCCTTTTTGATGTTGTGCAGGATCTGCTGATTGCCGCTTTCATACCCGACCAGCAACAGCCGCAGGCCATTGTCGCGCATCACTTTCAGCGTGTCATAGGGCACATTCGCCTTGGCATTGCACGACCAGGTCACGCCCAATTTGCCCAGTTCGCGCGCCAGTTCCTCAACACGGGGAATATTGTCGGTCAGCGTGTCGTCGTCGAAGAATAACTCCTGCATCTGCGGGAATTCCTTCAGGACATATTTCACTTCCTCAATCACATGCCCGACCGAACGGACGCGGTAATTATGTCCGCCCACCGTTTGCGGCCACAGGCAGAAGGTGCAGCGGCTCTTGCACCCGCGGCCCGTGTAAAAACTGACATAGGGATGCTTCAGATAGCCGATGAAGTAATTCTCCATCACCAGATCGCGCTTGTAGATCGGCGACACGAACGGCAGCGAGTCCATGTCCATCAACACGTCGCGGTCGTCATTATGGACGATCACGCCTTCTGCATTGCGGAAACTAATGCCCTTGATATCGGCGAGCGGCTTGTCCTGCGCGACATCGAGGATGGTGAAGTCGAATTCATTGCGCGCGACAAAATCGACGGTCGGCGCGTTCGCCATTGCCCAGGCGGCGTCCACAGCCACCGTCGCGCCGATGAACCCGACCTTCAGATTGGGGTTCAGTTCCTTCAACATCCCCGCCACCCGCACATCCTGCTTAAAGCCGGGGGTGGAGGTGTGGATCACCACCAGATCGCGCTGCTTTGCCTCATGCTTGATGTCGTCGAACGACAGGTCATGGGCGGGCGCGTCGATCAGCTTTGATCCCTCGACCAGGGCGGCGGGCTGCGCCAGCCAGGTCGGATACCAGAATGATTTGATCTCACGCTTGGCCTGATACCGCGCGCCGGCGCCGCCGTCATAACCATCGAATGAGGGCGATTGGAGGAAAAGCGAACGCATGACCATGAACGGCAAACCCTATCGTATCTGTAATCGTCCATCGCGCGTTACCCCGAATTCCGCACCGCGCCAATCGACTTTGTTGACGAAGAAGGTGGCGACGAACACCACCCCCGACAAGACAAGCCGGATCGGCACCAGCCAGAGCGGCCCGCTTGACTGGCCCGATGCCCGGTCAATCCGCCGCTTAATCGCAAGCTCCGCGACGATCGCCGATACCAGCACCGCGAGCGCGACTGGCCCCGCACCCCCGACCGCAATCGCGGCGAGCGCGAGCAAAATGGCATGGGTTACGATACTGCCGGTAAAGCCCGCCGGGTCGATCCGGAAAATCGTCACCGACCAGCGCAATTCATGGCGGATCAGCGCGCGCAAGGTCGGCTCGGTGGAGCCATGAATGATAAAGAAATCCGGGACATGGCTCGTCAGGCCAAGCGCGCGCACTGCCCGCCCAAGTTCATAATCATCGGCAAGCACCGGCGTGAAGGCCGCAAATCCGCCAATCTGCGCCAGCGTCGCCGTACGCAGCGCCATGGTCGGCCCCAGCACCGGCTTGGCCATCCCCAGCGCCTGCCCCAGCACGACCGACGGCATATAGCGATAGGAAATGTCCATCGCGGCGAGACGCGACCAGAACCCGGCATCCCCCCGCCCGATATGCAGGCATGAAATCAGCCCGACCCCCGGCTGCTCCAGCGCATCGACCACCCGTGTCAGCGTGTCGGGCATCCACGCGACATCGCTATCGGCGATTACGACAACGTCATGCGCGATCGCGGGCGTCATATTGGCAAGATTGCACAACTTGGCATTGGCGCCGATGCGCGGCGCGTCGCTCGCGAACGCGACCTGCGCCGCCGGATGCCGCGCCGCGACCGCGCGCGCCAACGCCAGCGCCGGATCCTCCGCTTGGCCGGTGCCGAATACGATCTGCACCGCGCCGGCATAGCCATGGGCGAAGAGCCCCTCCAGCTTTGCCTCCAGCCCCGGCTCCAGCCCGTGCAGTGGCTTTAGCACCGTCACCGACGGCCACTCGCGCCGCGCCGCAACCGGCCGGGGCACACGCACCAGCATCGCGGCGACAAGGTTGAACGCCGCGCCAATGCCTGCCATCGCCAGCAATATGGTTGCAACTATGCCGGTCATCGGCAATCCCCGTATCGACCCGAACCCGCCCCTTTGCACAATGGGTGGGGCCTGCCTAGCGCAGGTTCGGGACATAGAGGAGTGAAGGTGGACTTTTCGGGCGAAAAGATTCTGGTCACCGGCGCCACCGGCTTTGTCGGGGCAGCGGTCGCGCGGGCGCTTGCCCCACAGGGCGCGCGGCTGCGGCTGTTGGTGCGCGCGGGCAGCGACCGGACCAACCTTGCCGGGCTCAACGCGGAACTGGCGGAAGGAGATTTGCGCGATGCCCCATCGGTCGCCCGCGCAACCGACGGCGTGCGCTATCTGTTTCATGTCGCCGCCGATTACCGGCTATGGGCGCGCGACCCGGAGGAGATTGTCCGCAACAACCGCGCCTCCACCGAAACCGTCATGAACGCCGCAAAGGCAGCCGGTGTCGAACGGATCGTCTATACCTCCAGCGTTGCCACGCTGAAGCCGCTCGACGGCGGCATCGCGGATGAGGACCGCCCGGCCACCCCCGAACAAGCGGTGGGCGCGTATAAACGTTCCAAAGTGGTCGCCGAACGATTGGTGGAGGCAATGGCGGCGGACGGCCTGCCGGTGGTGATCGTCAATCCCTCCACCCCCATCGGCCCGCGCGATGTCAAGCCGACGCCGACCGGGCGGATCGTGGTGGAGGCGGCAAATGGCCGCATGCCCGCCTTTGTCGACAGCGGGCTGAACCTCGCGCATGTCGATGATGTCGCCGCCGGGCATTTGCTGGCAATGGCGAAGGGGCGGATTGGCGAGCGCTATATTCTGGGCGGGCAAGACGTGTCGCTGGGGCAGATGCTGGGCGATATCGCGCGGATCATCGGTCGGCGACCGCCGACCGTTCGCATCCCGCGCGCGGCTTTATTCCCGCTCGCGCACGCCAATGAAGCCTGGTGCCGCCTGACCGCGAAGGATGATCCGTTCCTGACCGTCGATTCGCTCAAAATGGCGGCGCACAACATGTATTTTTCCTCCGCCAAAGCGCAGGCCGAGCTTGGATATCATGCGCGCCCCTATGTGGAGGCGCTGGCGGATGCGATTGCGTGGTTTCGAGCCGCTGGGAAGATCGCATGATCGGGCCGGGCGAGATCGCAGGCGGCATCGCCTTGGCCGTGTGGCTGGTGCTGGTGTTCGCGCGGGATGGCTTTTGGCTGACCCGCGAGCGCGACACCCGGGCACTGCCGACACCCCCCGCGCGCTGGCCAAGCGTCACCGCCGTGGTTCCCGCCCGCGACGAGGCGGAGGTAATTGCCCGCGCCATCGCCAGCCTGACCGCGCAGGATTATGCGGGCGATTTCCGCATCATCCTGGTCGATGATAATTCGAGCGACGGCACCGCCGAGATTGCGCGCGCGGCGGCAAATGCAGCAATTGCAAACCCCTCCCCTGAAGGGGAGGGGCTCCGCGAGCCTCAGCGGCTGACCATCCTCCCCGGCGCGCCGCTTGCCCCCGGCTGGACCGGCAAGCTATGGGCAGTGCATCAGGGGATCGCTGCGGCGGGCGCGCCCGATTACCTCTGGTTCACCGATGCCGATATCGCTCATGCGCCCGATACGCTTGCCAGCCTGGTCACCCGCGCCGTGGGGGAGGAGCGGGCGCTGGTATCGCTGATGGCTCGGCTGCGCTGCGAGAGCATGGCCGAACGCGCGCTGATCCCGGCCTTTGTATGGTTCTTCGCGATGCTTTACCCCTTTGCGGAGGTGAACCGGGCGCGCGGCGTGGGTGCGGCGGCGGGCGGGTGTATGCTGGCCCGGGCCGACACGCTGGCAGCCGCAGGGGGCATTGCGGCGGTACGCGGCGCGCTGATCGACGATTGCGCGTTCGGCGCGCTGATGAAGCAGCACGGGCGAGTGTGGCTTGGCCTCACCAATCGCTCGGTCAGCATCCGGCGGTATGATACATGGGCGTCGGTGGGGGCGATGATTTCACGGTCAGCCTATGCCCAACTGCGTTATTCGCCGGTGCTGTTGGCGGCCACATTGGTGGGGCTAGCGCTTATTTACCTCGGCCCGGTCTTGCTGACCATGTTGGGGGAAGGCTATGCGCGCTGGCTTGGGATGGCCGCGTGGGTGCTGATGACAATCGCCTTTCAACCGATGCTGCGCTTTTATGGGCGGTCCCCGCTATGGGGCGCGGCACTGCCCGCGATTGCGCTGTTTTACGCGGGGCAGACCTTTGTGTCGGCCTGGGCGCATTGGCGCGGGCGCGGCGGCATGTGGAAGGGCCGCGCGCAAGCGGCAATCGGCGCATGACAGCCGCTGCCGCGCCAGCAGCCGCGCTTGCCTCGGGCAAGGGGCACCGCGACGAAAATTTCCCCGTCGCCTCGTTCCTGCTGAAGGCGGAACACCGCGCGCCGGTGATGGCGTTTTACCACTTCGCCCGCGCCGCCGATGACGTCGCCGACAATGCGACCGCAAGCGCGGCGGACAAGCTCACGCTGCTCGCCGCGATGCGCGCCGCTGTGTCGGGCACCGGCGAGGCAAGCGCAGAAGGGCTGGCACTGCGCAACACCCTCGACCAGCACCGGCTGTCGCCGCAACACGCGCTCGACCTGCTCACCGCGTTTGAGCGCGACTGCACCGTCGATCGTTATGCGTCTTGGGACGATCTGATGGAGTATTGCCGCTATTCGGCGGCACCCGTCGGGCGTTATGTGCTCGATGTGCATGGCGAGGATCGCGCGACCTGGCCCGCATCGGACGCGCTGTGCGCCGCGCTCCAGGTGATCGACCATCTTCAGGATTGCGGCAAGGATTACCGCGCGATCAACCGCGTCTATATCCCCACCGACATGCTGGATGCAGCGGGCGCGCGCATCGACGATCTGGGCGCAGAACGCGCCAGCCCGGCGCTGCGATCAGTGATTGTCGCCGCCGCGAAACGCACCCAGGCGCTGCTGGCGCAATCCGCCGCTTTCTCCGCGATGATCCGCGACAAACGGCTCGCGGTGGAGGTGGCAGTGATCCAGCGGCTGGCCGAAAGCCTGACCCAGCGGCTGATCGCGCGCGATCCGCTGAGCGAGCGGGTCCACCATGGCAAGGCCGAGATGGCGGGGCTGGCCGCCTGGGCCGCGATCCGGCGGCTGGTCGCATGAACCCGAAAACGACCCCCGCAGCACTTCAGGCGCAAGTCTCCGGCAGCAGTTTCTACGCCGGGATGCGCGTGCTGCCCAAGGCCGAGCGCGAGGCGATGTATGCCGTCTATGCCTTTTGCCGGGCGGTCGATGACATTGCCGATGACCAGCAGGGCGACCGGAGCAGCCGCCACACCGCGCTCGATGCATGGCGGCACGATATCGACGCGCTCTACGCCGGGCAGGAACCGGGCCGCGCCGAATTGGTCGCCGAGGCTGTGCGCCATTTCCACCTCGACCGCGCCGATTTCCACGCGGTGATCGACGGCATGGCGATGGATGTAGTGGACGATGTCCGCTGGCCCGATTTTGCGACGCTCGATCTGTATTGCGACCGCGTGGCGTCGGCGGTCGGGCGGCTGTCGGTCAAGATTTTCGGGATGGAGGATGAGGAGGGTGTGCAGCTTGCCCATCACCTTGGCCGGGCGCTCCAATTCACCAACATCCTGCGCGACATTGACGAGGATGCAGCGATTGGTCGCGTCTATCTCGCCCGCGAACATCTGGAGCAGGCGGGCGTTGACCTCTCGACGCCCGCTGCGGTGGCAGCCGATCCGCGGCTCGATCAGCCCGCGCGCGATCTGGCGAAGCTGGCGCACGACCATTATGCCGCCGCCCATGTCATCCTGAAGCGCCGCCCCAAGGGGCATCTGATCGCGCCGCGGCTGATGGGCGCGGTCTATGAAAAAATCCTGTCGCGAATGGAAGAAGTCGGCTGGGGCCCGCCGCGCCAGCGGATCAAGGTGAACAAGGCCGCTTTGCTGATCACCGTTGCCCGGTTGTGGCTGTTGCGTTGAACAAACGCGCGACGATTATCGGCGCGGGGATGGCCGGGCTGTCGGCGGCGGTGGCGCTGGCCCGGCATGGCTGGAAAGTGGCGCTCACTGATAGCGCGGCGCAGGCGGGCGGACGTTGCCGCAGCTATCACGACCCGCAGCTTGGCCGGGTGATCGACAATGGCAATCATCTGGTGCTGGCGGGTAATCAGGCGGTCGCGCGCTATCTCAAAACGATTGGCGCCAGCGACCGGGTGGTCGGCCCGGCGAGCGCGTCGTTCGAATTTGTCGATCTGGCCGATGGGGCCCGCTGGACGATCCGTCCGAATGACGGGCCGGTCCCGTGGTGGCTGCTTGACGCGGGGCGGCGGGTGCCCGGCACCGGGATTGCCCCATATGCCGCGCTGGGGCGGCTGCTGATTGGCCGGAAATCGGACCGGGTGTCGGACCGCATTGCGCTCGCCGGACCGCTGGCGCGCCGCCTGATCGACCCGGTGCTGTTATCGGCGCTCAACACCGACCCGCGCGAGGGATCGGCGCGGCTGGCGGCCGCCGTTATCAAGGGGTCGCTGGCGCGGGGCGGCCGGGCAAGCGCGCCGCGTATCGCCGAGCCAACGCTGGCGGCTGCGTTCATCGACCCGGCGCTTGCCTGGTTAGCGCTGCGTGGCGGCAAGCTGGCAACCGGCACCCGGCTGCGCGCGCTGGTGAGCGATGGGGAGCGAGTGACTGGCCTCGACTTCGGCGCCGGGGTGGAGCCGGTGCACGGCGCCGTCATCCTCGCCGTGCCGCCCTGGGTCGCGCAAAGCCTGATCCCCGGCCTGTCCGCGCCGACCGAGTTTCGCAGCATCGTCAACGCGCATTTCGCCTTTGCCCCGCCGCCCGGCACCCCCGCGATGATCGGCGTCATCGGCGGCACGACCGAGTGGATTTTCGCGTTCGACGACCGCATTTCGGTCACCGTCAGCGGTGCCGACCGGCTGATCGACCATGACCGCGAGGGGCTGGCCCGTATTTTCTGGGGCGAAATCGCCCGCATCCACAGCCTTCCCGACGAATTGCCGCCATGGCAGATTGTGAAGGAAAAGCGCGCGACCTTTGCGGCCACGCCAGAGCAGGATTCGCTGCGCCCCGGTGCCGTCACTCGTTACACCAACCTGTTCCTGGCGGGGGACTGGACGCAAACCGGCCTGCCCGCCACGATCGAGGGCGCGATCCGGTCGGGCGAAACGGCGGCCCGCTTGGCACGCCAAGCCGCTCTCGTGTAAGGCACGGCGCATGATTGCCGACACTTTGCCCGAAACCGACCTGATCGCCGCCGCCGATACCGCCGCCGCCCGCGCCGCCGCTGCGCTGCGCGCAGCGCAGCGCGACGATGGCCACTGGGT
>PNLG01000326.1 GCA_013822915.1 Sphingomonas sp.
CCCGACGATGGGATAGGCGCGGCGTGACCGCGCGCCCCGTATCGCCGCAGCGCGTCCATCGCCGGATCGGGGCGGCGTTGCTGCTGCTCTGGGCGCTGTCGCTGGCGTTTCCGGTGGCGATCATCCGCGAAGGTGATGTGTGGCACGGGTGGATGGTACTTGCCTTTGGCTTTTTGGGGATGATGAACTGGCAGCTTGGCTGGCTCGCCAATTGGGTGTTCCTGCCCGCGACCATCGCCGGGATGGTGATGAAGCGTCCGTCGCGGCGGGTGCTGGTGGCGGTGCTGGTGATGCTGATCCCCCCCGTAGCCGGGGCGATTGCGTGGCGCGAAGTGGTCTATGACGATGGTGTCCACACGATTGCGCGCTTTGGGCTGGGCTATTTTCTGTGGCTGGCCGCAATGCTTGGCTGCATCATCTGGCACGGCGTGCGGTTGCGGGGTTAGACCAGAGCGTCGGTGCGGTTAGGCGTGAGCATTGGCGGTGCGCGCTCATCATCGGCGAGCAGGCTCCACCCGGCGGGGCCAAGCACTTCAATCGGGCGATAGCGCGTCTTGTAGCTCATCCGCGCGCTGCCCTTCACCCAATAGCCGAGATAGACATAGGGCAGGCCCGCTGCGCGTGCCCGCATGATGTGGTCGAGGATGATGACATTGCCCAGCCCCTGCCGCGCGGCAGGGTCGGCGTCAAAAAAGCTGTAGATCATCGAAAGCCCATCGGCCTGCTGATCGGTCAGGCACGCCCCCACCAGCCGCCCGCGCCGCCCGAATGCCGCCGGTTCGCGATATTCGATGATGAAGGATTTGACCGGCGACTGTTCGACCATGTCGGCATAATCGGTTTCGTCCATGCCCACCATACCGCCGCCGGGGTGGCGGCTGGCCAGATAGCGGCGCAGCAGGTCATATTGCTCATCGGTTGCCCAGGGGCGGCACGCGGTGATGTCGAGATCGGCGTGGCGGCGGATCAGCTTGCGCTGGGTCGCGTTGGGGACGAAATCCTGGCTGACAACGCGCACCGAGACACAGGCATTGCACCCCGAACAGCTCGGGCGATAGGCGACCGACTGGCTGCGGCGAAAGCCGATGCGCCCAAGCGCGTCATTAAGCTCGCTTGCATGGGGTCCGGCCAGTTCGGTGAACACTTTGCGCTCCATCCGATCGGGCAGATAGGGGCAGGGCGACGGGCTGGTCACGAAAAAGCGGGGGAACCGAAAGGGCGCAGTCACGATGGGCACCATCCCACGCGACGCGCCAATCGCACCGCTTGGCGCCTGTTATGAATCGTCTGGCGGATGATGAAAAGCCGCTTTACCACGAAAGAACGTTAACGGACCTGTGGATAAGTCGGGCGGTGGCCGATTATAGCGTGCAACTGTCATTTGCGCACGCGATTGGTGCGCGGCCCGGCGCATCGCTGAGTCGGTCCGCCGCTTATGCCAGTTCGATCAGATCGGCTTCATAACCCGCCGCACGCACCGCCGTGAGCAGCCGTTCGAGATGGGCGCGGTCGCGCGTTTCGCACTCGATTTCGGTGATCAACCCCTTGGCCGGCAGCGAGGTGAAAATGCGCTGGTGATAGACTTCCATGATGTTGACGCGCTCGGCATCGAACACGCCCGCCAGCTTGAACAGCGCGCCCGGCTGATCCTGAAGCCGGATTTGCACGCGCGCCAGCCGCCCCGACCGCGCGAGATCACGCACCAGCACATTGGCGAGCAGCCGGGTGTCGATATTGCCACCGCACAGCACCAGCCCGACGGTGCGCCCCCGAAAGCGGTCGGGATGCTGGATCAGCGCGGCGAGCCCGGCGGCTCCTGCGCCCTCCACCACCGTCTTTTCGATCTGGACCAGCAACGACACCGCTTTTTCCAGATTGCGCTCGTTCACCAGCATGATCTCATCGACCAGCAATTCGACCATGCGCGAGGTGATGGCGCCGGGCGCCTTCACTGCGATCCCTTCGGCCAGCGTTTCGCCGCCGCACGGCATCGCGCCGTGATTGATGCGGTTGTGCATCGAGGGAAACAGCTCAGCCTGCACCCCGACCACCTCGATCGGGCGACCGGCGGCGCGCGCGACCACCGCCATCCCGCTGATCAGGCCACCGCCGCCAATCGGAGTAACGAAACAGTCGATATCGGGCGCATCCTCCAGCATTTCGATCGCCGTGGTGCCCTGCCCGGCGATGATCCGCCGGTCATCGAAGGGATGCACAAAGGTCAGCCCGCGTTCCTGTTCGAGCTGGCGGGCATGGGCATAGGCATCGTCAAAGGTTTCGCCGAACAGGATGACATTCGCCTGATGCCCCTCGGTCTGGGTGACTTTCACGATCGGCGTGGTGGTGGGCATGACAATCGTGGCCGGAATGCCGAGCCGGTTGGCGTGATAGGCAAGCCCCTGCGCATGATTGCCCGCCGACGCCGCAATCACCCCCTTGGTCGCAGGCGGCAATTGCAGCAGCGTGTTGAGCGCGCCGCGCTCCTTATAAGCAGCGGTGAACTGGTGATTTTCGAATTTCAGATAAACCGTCGCGCCGGTCAGTTCGGAGAGAGTCTTGCTAACCAGCGTTGGCGTGCGCACGATTGCGGGCGCGATCCGGGCATGCGCGGCGCGGATGTCGTCGATGGAGACGGGCAGGTCGGGGATGCTGGCCATAAGGGCGGGGTTCCTGAAAGCGCCGGGCTTTGGCCCTGCTGCGCGCACGATATTAAAGCGCGTGGCACTAGACCATCTGGCGCCGTGGGGGAACACGCCTTATGCGCGTGGGGGCGATGGCGAAACTTACCTTTATCGGGCTGGGTGTGATGGGCGCGCCGATGGCGCGGCATCTGGCGGCGGCGGGCCATGCCCTGACGGTCCATAACCGCAATCCGGCCAAGGCGCAGGCGTGGGTAGCGGCGTATGGCGGCGCGAGCGCGACCAGCGTTGTAGACGCGGTCGCGGGGGCGGACGCGGTGTTCACCTGCGTTGGCAATGACGATGATCTGGCAGGCGTTGTGCTGGGGGCCGGGGGCGCGCTTGCAGCGATGGCACGCGGTGCGCTGCTCGTTGATCACACGACCGTGTCGGCGGACCTTGCCCGGCGGCTAGCGAGCGCGGGCGCGGCCCGGGGCGTGGATGTCGTCGATGCGCCAGTCTCGGGCGGGCAGGCAGGCGCGGAGCAGGGCGCGCTGTCGATCATGTGTGGCGGCACCGACGCCGCGATGGCCGCCGCTGCGCCGTTGATGGCCGCCTATGCCAAGCGCATCGTTCATGTGGGCGCGGCGGGTGCGGGCCAGCAAACGAAGATGGTCAATCAGGTTGCGATTGCGGGCGTGCTGGCCGGGCTGGCCGAAGGATTGCGCTTTGCCCAGGCCAGCGAACTGGACGTGGCAAAGGTTTACGAGGCGATTTCGGGCGGGGCGGCGCAAAGCTGGCAGATGGACAATCGCTGGACGACGATGGCCGATGAGTCTTTTGATTTCGGTTTTGCGATCGACTGGATGCGCAAGGATCTGGGCCTCGCACTGGCGGAAGCGCGCGCGCGCGGCGCGGTGTTGCCAATGACCGCGCTGGTCGACCAATTTTACGCCGAGGTGCAGCGGCTGGGCGGCGGGCGTCAGGATACGAGTGCATTGGTGCGGAGATTGCCGAAATGAATAAGTCGCTGGCGGTGATGATGGCGCTTGCCACGCTGGTGCTCGGGGCGCCCGCGCATGCCGATGGGCTGGTCGACAATGTCGACGGCATCACGCTCGACGAAGCGGGCCGGGCGCAGCGTTTCACGGGGCTGTTGGTTGGCCGCGATGGCAAGGTGGTGCAGTTGCTGCGCGAGGGCGATCCGCGTCCCGCGCGGCTCGACTGGCGCACTGATATGAAGGGCAAGGTGCTGATCCCCGGCTTTGTCGATGCGCATGGCCATGTGATGGAGTTGGGGTTTCGCGCGCTTGAGCTTGACCTGTCCGACACGCGCACGCTGGCCGAGGCAAAGGCCAGGATTGCGGCCTATGTTGCGGCCAATCCCGATCGCAAATGGATTATCGGCGGCGGGTGGAATCAGGAAAAATGGGGGCACGGTCGCTTCCCGACGGCGGCTGATTTGGATGAGGTGGTCAGCGACCGGCCGGTGTGGCTTGCGCGTGCCGATGGCCATGCGAGCTGGGCGAATAGTGCCGCCATGCGCGCGGCCGGGATCAGCGCGAAAAGCGTGACCCCGCCCGGCGGTCGCATCGAAAAGAGCGGCGCGGAACCGAATGGCGTCTTTGTTGATGCGGCCCAAGAACTGGTCGCGAAATTCGTGCCGATGGCCCTCCCCAAGGAGCGGATGGCGGCCTTTTACAAAGCGCAGGAAGCATTGCTGAGCGCCGGCATCACGGCCGCCGCTGATATGGGGACGAGCCTTGACGACTGGCTGACCTATCGCCGCGCGGGGGACGCGGGCGCGTTGCGGGTGCGCGTCATCAGCTATGGCGCAGGGGTTGAGGAAACGATCCGCATCGGCGGCACCGGGCCGACGCCGTGGCTCTATGATGGGCATTTGCGGCTGGTCGGCGCAAAGATTTACACCGATGGCGCGCTGGGGTCGCGCGGGGCGTGGCTGAAGGCGCCCTATGCCGATGCGCCGGATCAGGTGGGCGCGGGTTTCTTAAGCGATTCGCAGCTCAGCAATTTGATGAGCCGCGCGGCGATGGATGGCTATCAACTCGCCGTCCACGCGATTGGCGACCGCGCCAATGCACAGGTGCTGGCGTCGATTGCCGAGCTTGCGCCGACCTATGGCGGCGACCGGCGCTGGCGGATCGAACATGCGCAGATCATTGATCCCGCCGACCTGCCCAAACTTGCCGACCATGGGACCATCGCCTCGATGCAGCCGGTGCATCAGACGAGCGACCGCACCATGGCGGAGGCGCGGCTGGGCTCCGCGCGGTTGGCGGGCGCCTATGCCTGGGCGACGATGCTGAAAAACGGCGTGCCGCTGGCGTTCGGCACCGATTTTCCGGTCGAGCGTCCCGATCCCTTTGCTGGTTGGGCGGCAGGCTTTACCCGCACCGACGCCGATGGCGAGCCCTATGGCGGGTGGCAACCACAGGAAGTGTTGTCGCGCGAACAGGCGTGGCACGCCTATACCATGGGCGGCGCCTATGCTGGCTTTGCCGAGGCAGTGTTCGGTCGGCTCGCGCCCGGCCAATATGCGGATTTCATTATCGTCGATCGTGATCCGACGGTCGCGACGGCAAGCGCGTTGCGGGCAACCCGGGTCGAGCAGACCTGGGTCGGTGGGGTCAAGGTTTGGCAAAGTCGCTGAGACATAGCGTGTTTTGCGCCGACTGAAATATTAATGAAATCTTAATATCATCGTTTAGTCACTGTTATTGCATCAAACTGACCGCGATGGCGCGCATTAGCGACTGCGACTTTCAATGCGAGGCAAGACTCGCTGAACGTGCAGGGGAGCATCATGACCGAATCGATTAGCATGGCATTTGCCTATGACGATGGGGATATCGACACCAACCGGACAGAAAATCCGTCGCTGAACGCGATGATTGACGCCCGCTATTCGCGTCGTGAAGCGCTGCGCAGCGGCGTTTCGGCGGCAGCGGTTGCGGTGCTGGGCACCTCGGCGCTTGCGGCCTGCTCGACCGCGCCCGTAGTGCCGACCGTGGACGATCCGCGTCCCGTGGTAACCTTCGGGTCGTCCGGGGCGACGTCGGCGGGGCGCACAGTGACTCTCACGGGCACCGCGACCGACAATAATGGCGTTGCTTCGCAATCGGTGATCCAGGTATCGGGTCCGGCGGTTACGCTCATTCCGGGCGCTACCCCTAATGTTTTCACTTTCCTGGCACCTGCGGTCGCGGCCGCGACGCCGCTGGTGTTCCGGTTCCAGGCGACCGACGTTGGTGGTCAGTCGACCTCGGCCGACACCACTGTCATGGTATCGCCCGCGCAATTGGGCTTTACCGCGATCGGGCGCAGCCTCGCCGACGTCGTGACTGTCGCGGCCGGGCACACCGTGTCGGTGCTGTATCGGTTGGGCGATCCCATCAACACCAGCACGCCCGCATTTCGCGGCGATGGCACGGACGCCGGCTATTCCGGCCGTGCCGGTGATCACCATGACGGCATTTACTTTTATGGCCTGAACTCGGCGGGCGCGGCACGCGACGACAATAGCAACACGCGCGGCTTGCTGGTGATGAACCACGAAAACATCAACGAGCAATATCTGCACGTCAATGGCCAGACCAATGTCGGCGGGGTCCGCCCTGAATCCGAAGCGCTGATCGAAATGGAATGCCACGGGCTCAGCATCATCGAAGTGTCGCGCAGCGCGGCCGGTGCGTGGAGCTACACCGTTGGCAGCACTTTCAACCGCCGCATCACCCCGCTGACGCCGATGGTGTTCAACGGTCCGGCAGCGGGCAACGTGGCGCTGCGCACGGTGTTCTCACCCACCGGGACTACGGGCCGTGGCACGCTCAACAATTGCGCCAATGGCTTCACGCCCTGGGGCACCAACCTGACGTGCGAAGAAAACTGGGCCGGTTATTTCCGCCGCACACCCGCAACCGACAATCCCAATCGCTCGGCCCGCGAAGTGACCGCGCTGACCCGCGCAGGCGTCACCAGCAACAACGGCAATTTCGGTTGGTCAACCGTGGTTGCGGCAAGCGCCAGCAACACGATTTTCCGCCGCCACGATGCGCGGGTTTCGGGGGCGTCGGCGCTCGCCGATTTCCGCAACGAGCCGAACCAGTTCGGCTGGGTGGTTGAAATCGATCCCTATGACCCCACCGCCGCGCCGCGCAAGCGCACCGCGCTTGGCCGCTTCAACCATGAAGGGGCGTGGCCGGGCAATTTCGTCGCCGGTCGTCGTCCTGCCTGGTATATGGGCGATGACGCGCAGAACGAATATCTGTATAAATTCGTGTCGGCGACGCCCTGGGTGCCTGCGGATGCGCAATCGGCCAACCGGCTGAGCATCGGCGATCGTTATCTGGATGCGGGCACGCTGTTTGTGGCAATCTTCAATCCGGACGGCACGGGCCGCTGGGCGCCGCTGGTGTTCGGCACGGGTCCGCTGACTTCGGCGAACACGACCTATGCCTTTGCCGATCAGGCCGATGTGCTCATCAATCCGCGCCTCGCCGCCGACGCACTGGGTGCGACCCGGATGGATCGCCCCGAATGGACGGCCGTCAATCCAGTGACCGGTGAGATGTATCTGACGCTCACCAACAACGCGTCGCGCCGCCCGACCAATACCGACGCGGCCAATCCGCGCGCTTATGTCGATCCGCCAAGCACCGCGGTCGGCAATCGCAATGGCCATATCCTGCGCCTGCGCGAAACGGGCGATACGACCGAGGCGACCACTTTTGTGTGGGATATCTATGTTTTTGCATCGGGTTCGGATCTTGACCCGGTCAACATCAACCTGTCGGGCCTCGATACGACGAACGATTTCTCGTCGCCCGATGGTCTGTGGTTTGGTCGTCCGTCGAATGCGATGGGCCAGATCAATCCGTTCCTGTGGATCCAGACCGACGACGGCGCGTTCCGCGATGTCACCAACAACCAGATGCTGCTCGCCATCCCCGGCACGGTCAATGACGGCGCGGTGCGCACGATCAGCAACGCACCCGGTACGACACAGTCGACCCGGGTGGGCCGCGCGCCCGGCACGCAGCTCCGTCGGTTCCTGGTCGGGCCGGTTGATTGCGAAATCACCGGCATCGACTCCACGCCCGATGGTCGGACGCTGTTCGTCAATATTCAGCACCCCGGCGAAAACGGCACGGTGACATCGCTGACCAGCAGCTGGCCGGCGACGCAGGCGACCGGCACGGCGCCGGCGGGCACGCGGCCGCGCTCGGCAACGATCGTGATCACCCGGAACGATAACGGCATCGTCGGGCTTTGATCCAAAACGGCTGAAAGAAGGTGGGGGGTCGTTTGCAACGGCCCCCCATTTTCATGTTATGGCCCCGAGAATAGCTCCGAATTTGAGCCCACAAACAAGAGGGCCGCAGCGCCCTTTCGAGTGCTGCGGCCCTTCCCCCCGTTGGAAAATCGGATCAGGCGACTTTGGCGTCGGCCACCCCGTCGGGCTCGCGCAGCACATAGCCACGGCCCCACACGGTTTCGATGTAATTGTCACCATCGCATGCCATGCTGAGCTTTTTGCGCAGCTTGCAGATGAACACGTCGATGATCTTGAGCTCGGGCTCGTCCATCCCGCCATAAAGGTGGTTGAGGAACATTTCCTTGGTCAGCGTGGTGCCCTTGCGCAGCGAAAGCAGCTCGAGCATCGCATATTCCTTGCCCGTCAGGTGGACGCGCGCGCCGTCGACTTCAACCGTCTTGGCATCGAGGTTGACGGCCAGCTTGCCCGTGCGGATCACGCTTTGCGAATGGCCCTTTGACCGGCGCACGACCGCGTGGATGCGCGCGACAAGTTCATCGCGGTGGAACGGCTTGGTCACATAATCATCGGCGCCAAAGCCGAAGCTGCGCACCTTTGAGTCCATTTCGGCATTACCCGACAGGATCAGCACCGGCGTTTGCACGCGCGCGACCCGCAATTTCTTCAGCACATCATAGCCGTGCATGTCGGGCAGGTTCAGATCGAGGCAGATGATATCGTAATCATAGAGCTTGCCCAGATCCAGGCCCTCTTCGCCCAGATCGGTTGTGTAAACGTTGAAACCCTCGGACGAGAGCATCAGTTCAATCGCCTTTGCCGTTGTCGGCTCGTCTTCGATCAGCAGCACGCGCATCTGGCTTCCCCCCTTGGCGGCGCTGCGCGACCCTGGCTGGCGCAACGCTCTTGAACACCATTAACCAAAAGATGAATGAAGGTAAAAGGTTAATTTGAGATTAATCGGCCTCAATCCACGAGTCGTGGCGAGTCAAGCGGGTATCGGCGACGGCGCGTCGCGCATCGCGGCGGTAAGAAAGCTGATCAAAGCGTCAACCCGCGCCGGACGCCGCGCGCCGGGCGGGGTGAGCAAATGGAGCGCGATCGCCGGGCTGTGCCAGTCGGTCAGGATCGGTTCGACGCGGCCTGCTGCCAGATCGGCGTCGATGATAAAGTCAGGAAGCAGCGCAATGCCAAGCCCTGCGCGCAGCGCAGGCAGCATCGCCTCGCCGCTATTGGCGCGCAGGGGACCGACCGCCCGCACCGTTACCTCGGCGCCGCCCGGCCCACGCAGGTGCAGCGCGCCGCCGACATTGGCATAACCGAGCAAACGGTGCTCGCCGAGTTGCGCGGCGTGACGCGGGCGGCCGTATCGGTCGAGATAAGCGGGTGCCGCGATAATATGCGTCGCGATGGTGCGCAGCCGCCGCGCGCGCAGCGAGCTGTCGGGCAGGGCGCCGATGCGCAGTGCGATGTCGAATCCTTCGGCGATGATGTCGGTTGCCGCGTCCGACAGGCTGAGCTCGATTTCGATCCGCTCATGCGCGGCCAGGAACTGCGCGATCACCGGCGCGACATGCGCAGTGCCAAAGCTCATCGGCGCGCTCACCCGGATCGGGCCAGCCAGCGCGGTCGCGCCCTCCAGCGCGGCCTCCTCCGCCAGCCGCGCGTCCGCCAACAGCCGCCGGGCATGGTCGGCAAGCGTGCGCCCCGCTTCGGTCAGCGTGACGCGGCGCGAGGTGCGGTGGAACAGCGCTATCCCGAGGCGCGCCTCCAGCCGCGCAATCGCTTTGGAGATCGTCGGTTTTGACAACGCGGTTGCCGCCGCCGCCGCGCTGAACGAGCCATGTTCGGCAACGCAGGCGAAGATCGCCCAAGCTTCGAGATCGGGGAGGTGCGGCATTGGCGCGACTTAGTCTAATTAGCACATTTTTGGAAACGATATGTTTCTATTGTTTCTATTTATTATCCAGTTGGATGTCCTATTTTCGCAGCAACAACAGCGAAAGGCTTCATCATGACCACGACCATCACCCCCCAATCCATCGTTGACCGCCGCCCCTTTGCCACGCTGGGCCATGCCGATCATGGCTGGTTGAACGCGCGGCATCATTTCTCCTTCTCCAGCTATCATGATCCCGACCGCATGGGCTGGGGCGCGATCCGGGTGTGGAATGACGATGAAATCGCGCCGAACAGCGGCTTTGCACCGCATCCGCACCGAGACATGGAAATTATCACTTATGTCCGTTCGGGCGCGATCACGCACCAGGATTCGATGGGCAATAGCGGGCGCACCGCCGCAGGCGATGTGCAGGTGATGAGCGCAGGGTCCGGCGTGCGCCACAGCGAATATAATCTGGAGGATGTGCCCACCACATTGTTCCAGATCTGGATCGAGCCAAAGCGGCTGGGCGGTGCGCCAAGCTGGGGTGCCAAACCCTTTCCCAAGGGCGACCGCAGCGGCAATTTCGTGACCCTCGCCAGCGGCTATGCGGAGGATGTGGACGCACTGCCAATCCGCGCCGATGCCCGGTTGCTGGCTGCAACCGTCGCGGCGGGGGAGGTGCTGAATTACACGGTGGCGGCGGGACGGCATGCCTATCTGGTCCCTGCGCGCGGCACGATTGAGATTGATGGCGTGCGCATCGACGCGCGCGACGGTGCCGCGCTTGAGGGCGGGCGCCGTGTGACCATCACCGCGATTGACGAAGCCGAAATCGTCCTCGTCGACAGCGAATAACCTCAGCGCTGCGGGAGCGAAAAGCCCGGCACCGCGCCGGGCGAGAGCAGGCGCGCGGCCCCGTCGGCGGTGGTGGGGCGCGCCGGGAAAGCGGTACGCGCGGCGGCAAAGGTCGCGCGTGCCGCCGCTGCCCCTGGGATCAGCATCGACGTGCCAACCCAGCGCCAATGCCATGGCTCCCAAGACACCCCTTGCGCATTGCCAGCGGGAAAGCTCAGCTCAAAGCCGAACTCCGGCCCATGCGCGAGCAGCCAGCGCCCCGCCGCGGTTGACCCGAAACAGCTGTTGACATCGCCGCAGCCGGGCGAGGGGCGCGTGCCGAAATCAATCGCATAGCCGGTGGCGTGCTCGCTATAGCCCGGCGGGCCGACAAAGCGGGCGCGGTCGGCGGCGTCGCGGGCGCGCTTTTTGGGGCCGATCGCGCTGCAAAACACCTGGCGCTGGTGCGCAACCGATCGGTAACAGGAGACGCCGCGCAGCAGCCCCTTCACTTGCGGATCTTCATTCGCCGCCGCCAGCATCCGCGCCAGATCATAGGCGACTTCGGGCCGCACGTAACACGGCGCGCCGATTGCGAATCCAGCGGGTGCGGCAATCAGGTCCGCCGCGCGCGCTTCGTCATAGCGGATATGGCCCAGCAGGCGCCCGTCGATCGCGGCCACGTCCTGACGCGGGCAAAGCAGCTCGGCCTGCGCGACGACACCGGGCAGCGCCCACCCCGCCATTACCGCCACTACCGCGCGCTTCATGCTTCCCCCGCGACTGTCTGTGCGACGATGCTCTGGCATGTGACCTTCAACACTGGCAAGAGCCGTTCATGCTTGCTGACCATGTTCTGTTCATTGATGCCGAAGCGATGGTGATCGACAAGCCCGCCGGCTTGCCGGTTGATGCCCCGCGCGACGGGGGGTTGAGCCTGGAAAACCACCTTCAGGGCCTGACTTTCGGGTTTCAGCGCTGGCCGGTCGCGGTTCACCGGCTCGACCGCGACACCAGCGGATGCCTGCTGCTGTCGCGCAATCCCAAGGCGCAGGCACGCTTTCAGGCAGCGTTTGAGGGCGGCATGGTGGCCAAGCGCTATATCGCGGTGCTCGACGGCGTGCCGGTGGGCGAGGACGGGATCATCGACCTGGCGCTGGGCAAGGTCAGCACGGCGGAGACCGGCTGGCGGATGACCGGCGACGCGCGGGGCAAGCCCTCGCGCACGCACTGGCGGCTGATCCGGGTCGCGGGCGGGCAGGCGCTGGTCGAATTTCGTCCAGAGACCGGTCGCACCCACCAAATCCGAGTCCACGCGGCGGAGGGGTTGGGGTGCCCGGTGGCGGGCGATCCGGTTTACGGGCAGGCCGGGCGGCACGGCATGTTGCTTCACGCTGCCGAGCTGTCGGTGCCGCGCGGGGCCAAACCGCCCGTTCACGCGATCGCGCCCACCCCGGCGCGGTTTGCTGCCATCGGGTTCGACCATCCCGAGCCGAACGCGACTGGCCCGATCGACCCGAGCGCGCCGCCCGCTGCTGCATCGGATCATGGCTGAGTTCGCTTTACCCGAGGGGGCGGTTGAGGAAAAAT
>PNLG01000096.1 GCA_013822915.1 Sphingomonas sp.
CCGACGCTACGTCAAACAAGTGTTGGTCAAAATTCCGTTCGACTTTGCAACTGTCTCATTTGGGCAACATTTCCGCAAGCCCTGCGCAAGACCTGCTTATATCATTGACGTAGCGAATCCTCCGAGGGTAGCGTCGAATCAATACGGGCAAAAAGCCGTGATAGCTGCGATCATCGACAGCGCACGGGCACAGGAGAGGGTAGAAATGAAGAAGGTCAATTTGCTGGCGGCAACAGCGTTTGCGATTGTGGCCCCCGCCATCGCGTCAACTCCCGCATTCGCGCAAGCCGCGCCCGCCCCGGCGCCTGCGGCAGCCGACGATGAACCGGTGGTCGATGATGTCGTCGTGACGGCGACGAAGCGCGAAACCACGCTGCTCGATACGCCGATTTCGGTGTCGGTAACCACCGGTGCCACCATCCAGGAAGCGCAGATTCGAGACCTTATCGACCTGCAGACCGTTGTTCCGTCACTGCGCGTGTCGCAGCTGCAAAGCTCGGCAAACACCAACTTCATCATCCGCGGCTTTGGTAACGGCGCCAACAACGCCGGGATCGAGCCCTCGGTCGGCGTGTTCATCGACGGCGTGTATCGTTCGCGCTCGGCGGCGCAGATCGCAGATTTGCCCAATGTGAAGCGAGTGGAAGTGCTGCGCGGGCCGCAATCGACTCTGTTCGGCAAAAACGCATCCGCCGGTATCATCTCGATCGTGACCGCCGAGCCTGCGTTCAAATTCGGCGGCAACATCGAAGCGACCTATGGCAACTTCAACGCTTTCATTCTGAAGGCCGATATCACTGGCCCGATCACCGATACCGTGGCTTACTCTTTGGCCGGTAATTTCAACAGCCGCGATGGCTATATCGAAGATGTGGTCCTGCGCACCGGTTTCAACGATCGCAATCGCTATGGGTTTCGCGGGCAATTGTTGTTTCAGCCAAGCTCTGATCTGAAGTTCCGCCTGATCGCCGATTTCGACAATATCAATGAAAATTGCTGCGGCGTCGTCAACCTTGTCGCTGGCCCGACCGTGGCCGCAATTCGTGCGATTGGTGGCAATATCGTTACGGGCAACCCATTTTCATACACCGTGGCGAATAATGCCCGTTCGGTTAACAAAATCGACAATTATGGTATCTCGCTCCAGGGTGATAAGGATTTCGGCAAATTCTCGCTGACGACGATTTCGGCGGCACGCGCAGTCGATAGCTTCACCAACCAGGACTCGGACTTTTCCAGCGCCGATCTGATCGGTAGTAACGTCAATGACACCCGGATCCGCACGCTTACCCAGGAAGTTCGGCTGGCCTCGAACCTTGGCGGCCGGGTCGAATTCTTGCTTGGTGGTTATTATTTCTACGAAAGCATTGATTTCACCGGAAATCTTACTTTCGGCCGCGATTTCCGCGCTTATGCGCAGGCGCTCAGCGCCAATGGGATCAGCACCGTCGAAGGCCTGCTCGGCGTCCCCGCGAATACGTTTAGCCAGCGTGGCCAGGGTCGGTTCGAAAACTGGGTTTACCGCAACACCGCTTATTCATTCTTCGGTAGCGCCGATTTCAAGATCACCGACACGCTTACGTTCACTGGCGGCGTAAACTACACTAATGACAGCAAGCGCTTTTCGTCAGCAAGCACCAGCACCGACGCATTCGCAGCGCTCGATTTTGTTGCCATTGGCCGCAACGTGGTGAGCCAGCAGGCCTTGGCAACAACGGTTGGCCAATTGATCGGTCTGCCCGCTGGTCGCCTCGCCACGGCGGCGCAAATTGGCACTTTTGCACAGGCCAATCCGGCCGGGTTCGCGCAAGCCCAAGCCGGGGCCAACGCCTTTGGCGCCGCTAACGCAACCAATCCCGCGGTGAACCCGTTGCTCGGGCTCCGGGCGCTTCAGTTCTTGCCGCCCTTCCTCAACCTGCCCAATGCGGTCGAACCGGGCCGGACGGCGGATGACAATGTGTCCTACTCGCTGCGGCTCGCCTGGAAAGCGACCAATAACATCAGCCTGTATTTCACATATGGAACCGGCTTTAAGGCATCGTCGATCAATCTGGGCGCTGATTCGCGGCCGTTCCCGGCTGACTTTATCCCCGGATCACCAGCAGCGGTGCCGCCCCCTGGCGCATCGCCAATCCGCACCGCCGGTTTGGCCCTGCCCAATCTTACCACCGGCTCGCGCTTTGCCGCGCCCGAAATCGCGCGCGTTATCGAGGGCGGTGTGAAGGGTCAATTCCCGAAGGCCGCGTTCAACATCGCTGTGTTCCAGCAGTCGATCGATAACTTCCAGGGCAATATCTTCACCGGCACCGGGTTTGTGTTGACCAATGCCGGTCAGCAATCGACGTTTGGTATCGAATTTGACGGCAATTATACGCCGGTGAAGGCGCTGACGCTCAATTTCGACATTACCTATCTGCGTCCGCGTTACGATTCGTTCATCAACGGTTCGGCGCTGAACGCCGGGTTCACCGTCGGTCCGGCCAATCTGACCGGCCTGAGGCCCGCGGGCATCCCTGCCGTATCGCTGTCAACGGGCTTCACCTATCGTCGCACGCTCTCGCAGGACGTAAAGCTGCTGCTGCGCAGCGATTATCAGTGGACCAGCCCGACGCAGATTGCAGAAGGGGCACCCCAGTTCCAGCGGTCGATTACTTCACTCAACAGCTCGATCAGCTTTCAGTTCAAGAACGGATTTGAGATTTCGTTCTGGGGCCGCAATCTGTTCGACCAGCAATTCATCTCAACGATCTTCCCTTCGGTGGCACAGGCGGGCAGCCTCTCGGGTTATCCCAGCCAGCCGCGCACCTATGGCGGGACCGTGCGCTTCAAATTCTGAAGCCCAGCGGTTCGGTTGCAGAAAAAGCCCCCGGTGCGAACCGGGGGCTTTCCTTTGTTTGGCGCAGTGCCTTGCCCGATCATCACAGCGCGATCGACCGGGCGGAGGCTATAACGTGCCGGCTCAGCTCATCCGATGCATTGCGCACAGCTTGTTGCCGCACGGATCACGCAGATAGGCGAGATACAGCTTACCAAAGCTCGCCTCGCGCACGCCAGGCGCATCCTCGATCGCGGTGCCGCCCGCCGCCAGTCCGGCTGCATGCCAAGCATCGGCCTGTTCGGGCGATTCAGCAGCGAAGCCGATGGTGCCGCCATTGGCGCCGCAAGCAGGGTCGCCATTGATCGGCGTCGTGACCAGAAACAACCCGCCATTGTGCATGTACATCAAGCGACCGTTGTTATCGATCGCCGGGCGGCCGCCCAACGCACCGATGGTCGCGTCGTAGAATCTGCGCGCGGCGTCCATATTGTTGGTGCCGATCATGATATGCGAAAACATGGCGCTTCCTTTCCTGCTTCTCAGTAGACGACGACCGAGCGGATGCTCTCGCCGGCGTGCATCAAATCGAAGCCTTTGTTGATCTCGTCAAGGCTCAGCACATGGGTAATCATCGGGTCGATGGCGATTTTTCCGTTCATATACCAATCGACGATTTTGGGCACATCGGTGCGCCCGCGCGCCCCGCCAAAAGCGGTGCCGCGCCAATTGCGTCCGGTCACGAGCTGGAACGGGCGCGTCGCGATTTCCTTACCAGCTTCGGCCACGCCAATGATGATGCTGGTCCCCCAGCCGCGGTGGCAGCACTCCAGTGCCTGGCGCATCACATCGGTGTTGCCGGTGCAGTCAAAGCTGTAATCGGCGCCGCCATCAGTGAGCTGCTGCACCTCGAAAATGATCTCGTTCGACGTCTTGCCACGCGCGTCGATAAAGTGCGTCATGCCGAAACGGCGGCCCCATTCCTCGCGCGCCGGGTTGATGTCAACGCCAACGATCATCCCCGCGCCAGCCATGCGCGCGCCCTGAATCACGTTGAGCCCGATCCCGCCGAGCCCGAAGACCACGACATTCTCCCCAACCTGCACTTTGGCCGTGTTGACAACCGCGCCCACGCCAGTGGTTACCCCACATCCGATGTAGCAGCTTGTTTCAAACGGGGCGTCGGCGCGGATTCTGGCAACCGCGATTTCGGGCACGACGATGAAATTCGAAAAGGTCGAGCAGCCCATATAGTGAAACACCGGCTGTCCCCGATAGGTGAAGCGCGTCGTGCCGTCGGGCATCACGCCCCTGCCCTGCGTGCCACGGATCGCCGTGCACAGGTTGGTCTTACCGCTCAGGCATGATTTACACTGGCGACATTCGGGGGTGTAGAGCGGGATGACATGGTCGTCGACCTGCACGCTGGTAACCCCTGCGCCGACTTCGCGGACAATCCCTGCACCCTCATGGCCAAGGACGCTGGGGAAGATCCCCTCGCTATCGAGCCCGTCGAGCGTATAGGCATCGGTGTGGCAAATGCCGGTCGCCTTGATTTCGACCAGCACTTCGCCGCCGCGCGGCCCCTCCAGATCGAGCTCGACGATTTCGAGCGGACGTTTGGCCTCAAAGGCAACAGCGGCACGGGTCTTCATCGGCAGCTCCTGATGAGCGTGAGGGAGATCGGATCGGCACTCGCATGCGCGCCCGTTGCTGCGCAACACTGAATTGGCAGTGATCCCTGGGCGGAAAGAATGTGACAAATTTTGGTCTTAGCCCGGTTGCGAGCGGCGCAACACAGGCTAAAAGAGCAAAGGGAAACCCAATGAAGCACTCCATGTCGGGGTAGCACAAGATCGGCGCAAAGCACGATCACCGAGAGGACCGCAGAATGGCACAAGCATCCACTACTCCCAAAACCGGCGGCATCCACGCGCCCGTGACACCGTCGGTCGAACTGGCCGTTGTGGTCGGCAGCGCCCGCTTGCCGCGCAGCGAGGTCATCAGCAAGGTCTGGGCCTATATCAAGGCAAACAACCTGCAAAATCCAGCCAACAAGCGCGAGATTCTTGCCGATGCAGCGCTGGAAAAGGTGTTCGGCAAGAAGTCAGTGACGATGTTTGAAATGAACAAGCACATCGCGGCGCATGTGAAGGCCTGACGCGCTACCCCCACTCGACAGCGATCCTGATGACGATCGGTGTAACAATTTTGCAACGCCGATAATCAAATCCCGATCGAGCCCGTGCAGCGCTTGACCGGGCAAGCCCTCACGCGGCACTTGCAAGGCTTCATCGCCATTTTCAAATTCTCGGGTGGGGGAATACTCAATGATCAGCACTTCGCTTTCACAACGCTGCAATGTAGCAACGCGCGCCGTGGTGGCGACGCTGCTGGCGTCCGTCGCAACGCCAGCCTTGGCGCAATCGACGCCCGCCGCGCCCGATGCCGAAAACACGGGTAACGACGATGTCGTCGTTACCGCACAACGCCGCGAGGAACGGCTGAAGGACGTGCCGATTTCGGTCGCCATACTTGGTGGCGACCGGCTGAACGTGGTGCAGGCTGGCGGCAATGACATTCGCAATCTGGCCGGGCGCGTGCCCAGCCTGAACGTCGAAAGTTCGTTCGGGCGCGCTTTCCCGCGCTTCTACATTCGCGGCCTTGGCAATACCGACTTCGACCTCAACGCCTCGCAGCCGGTCAGCCTGGTGTATGACGATGTCGTGCTTGAAAACCCGATCCTGAAAGGTTTTCCGATCTTTGATTTGCAGCGCGTCGAAGTGCTGCGCGGGCCACAGGGGACGCTGTTTGGCCGCAACACACCAGCCGGTATCGTGAAGTTCGACTCCGTGCGCCCGAGCACTGCGGGCGGCTATATCCGCGGCGGTTATGGAAGCCTTGGCACCGTCAATCTCGAAGCGGCGGCCTCGGTCAAGCTCAGCGACACACTGTCGGCTCGGTTTTCGACGATTTACCAGCGGCGCGAGAATTGGGTCGACAATGTCGCAACGCCTCAGCGCGGCGATCTCGAAGGGTATAGCGACTGGGCTGGTCGCTTGCAGCTTGAGTGGAAGCCGACCGAAGCACTGAGCGCCCGGCTGACCGGTCAGGGGCGCGTGCTCGACGGGACCGCACGGGTGTTTCGCGCCAATCTGTTCGCGCGCGGCAGCGACCAACTGATCGGGCTGGGCGGCCCCACCACGCCCTTCCGCCGCGATCAGGTGCGTCAGGACGGCGTGAATTTCCAACGTCTGCGCAATTACAACGCCGCGCTGACCGTAAATTATGATTTCGGCCCGGTGACGCTGACCTCGGTATCGGCATATTGGGGTGGCACGATTGCGACGCGCGGTGACATTGACGGCGGCTTTGGTAACCAATTCGCGCCAGTGTCGGGACCGGGCTTCATCCCCTTTTCTGCCCAGTCACAGGATGACATCCCCAGTCTCGACCAGTTCACCCAGGAATTGAGGATCGCATCGAATAACGGTGGCCCGTTCAACTATCAGGCCGGGTTCTTTTACTTCAATGAAAAACTGCGGATCGATTCTTTCGACTTCGGCACGCCGACCGACCTGACGCCTGCAGCAATCGCGAACCAGCGCCAGACGAGCGAAGCGTTCGGCATCTTCGGCTCGGTCAATTACAAATTCGACTTTGGCCTGACGATTCAGGGTGGCCTGCGCTATAATGACGACAGCCGTACGCTGACCGCCGCGCGTCCGGTTGACAATCGCCCGGGCTTTTTGGGCTTTGGTGGCCCCGTCCCGCTCCAAACCGCACGCGTTGGCAGCAACATCGTGACCTGGGACGTCAGCGCGACGCAGACGCTGACGGACGAAGTAAATCTCTATGCGCGCATCGCCCGCGGCTATCGTGCGCCGTCGATTCAGGGGCGGCTCGCCTTTGGCCGCACGCTGTCGGTCGCAAACAACGAACGCACGCTGTCGTTTGAAGGCGGGTTGAAGTCCGTCTATTATGGCGGTCGGCTTCGTTTCAACATCAACGGGTTCTACTTCACCACCGACGATCTGCAATTGACCGCGGTGGGCGGTGCGTCGAACTTCACCACGCTGTTCAACGCGCGCAATGTCGATGGCTATGGGCTTGAAGCCGAGCTGGAGGCAACGCCGGTTGAACGGTTGAATTTCACCGCTGGCGTCAGCTTGAACAACAACCGCATCAATGATCCGAATGCGTTCGTCGCAGGGTGCGGATCGAATTGCACCGTGCTCAACGCGCCGCGGCCGGGATCGCCGGGCATTTTCTCTATCAATGGCAATCGCTTGCCGCAGTCGCCGCAGTGGACCGCCAACTGGACCGCGCGCTATTCCCATCCGATCGGCAATGGCGAGCTCTATGTCAGCACCGACTGGGTTTACCGGTCGGAGATTCAGTTCTTCCTCTATCGCTCGGTCGAATATCGCGACCGGTTCCTGCTCGAAGGCGGCTTGCGCGTCGGTTACAAAACGGGTCCGTTTGATCTGGCAGCCTATGTCCGCAACATCACCGACGATCAATCGGCGGTCGGCGGCGTCGATTTCAACAACCTGACCGGGTTTGTGAATGAGCCGCGCATCGCCGGGTTCGAACTCGGGTTCAAATTCTGAACAAGCGCTTGTCGGGGGCGCCGCCATTATGTGGTGCCCCCGAGAGGACTTGAACCTCCGACCTGCGGTTTAGGAAACCGTTGCTCTATCCGGCTGAGCTACGGGGGCACTGCGGCGCTTGACTATCGGCGCACGCCGCCCGGGTCAATTGCGCGCAGACGGCGGTACGAACGGCACCAGCAGGGGCGCGATCGGGACGCCGTCCGCCGCGAGCTCGCGCGCTTCGGCGGCGCTCGTTTCACCATGAATGGGAGCGGCCGGTTCATCCCCCAAATGCATAGCACGCGCCCGATCGGGAAAGCTGCGTCCGACCCACTCGGATTTCGCCAGCACTGCCGCCTGATGCGCGACGATGGCGGCAATCGCCTCGGCCAAGCCAGCAGGCGCGGACGCCGCGGGCAACGCCGGTCGCGCATTGCCCTTTGCCGGGATATTGGGCGCCATCACCGCCTTGGTCACCGCCGCGCTGTCGCACAGCGGGCAGCGGACCAGTGTGCGCGTCTGCTGCTCCTCATAGGCCGAGGAGGAAGCGAACCACGCCTCAAACACATGGCCGCACTCACAGCGCAGATCAAAAACGATCAAGCGCGGATCACCGCTGGCACCGCGCGGCGATGCGCGAGCACCGGCACGCGGCCGCGCACGGCGTCCACCTGGCGAATGTCAATGTCGACAAGGCCCAGCCCCGGCGCGTTGCCCATATCAAGCAGCACCTCGCCCCAGGGATCGATCACCAGCGAATGACCATAGGTTGCCCGCCCATCCGCGTGCATACCGGTTTGCGCAGCCGCCACCACGAAGCACGCCGACTCGATCGCACGCGCGCGCTGAAGCACATGCCAGTGCGCCGCCCCCGTCGGCTGGGTAAAGGCAGCTGGGATGCTGAGCACGGTCGCGCCTGCCGCGCTTAGGCTCGCATAAAGGGCCGCAAAGCGCAGATCGTAACAGATCGACAGACCCAGCGCGCCGACGGGACACTCAGCGACTACCGCCGCTTCACCCGCTGTGTAGCTGGCCGACTCGCGCCAGCTTTCGCCCGTCGGCAAATCGACATCGAACAGATGCAGCTTGTCATAGCGCGCGCGGATCGCTCCGCCCGCGTCGATCACAAAGCCCCGATTGGCGAGCTTGCCATCGTCCCCGCGCAGCGCCAGCGACCCGAGATGCACCCATAGTCCATGCGCTGCTGCCGCCGCGCGCACGGCCGCCAGCACGACATCATCGGCCTCACCCCGCACGGCGTGCGTCGCGCGCGCCCGGTCGCGATCGACGAGCCCAGTCATCTCTGGCGTGAACAGCATGATGGCACCGGCCCCTGCCGCATCCGCAATCGCTGCCTCAACACAGCGGGCATTGGCGGCGGGGTCAATCCCGCTCGTCATCTGGAGGACGGCAAGCTTCATGCCATAAGCAGTGGGTCGAGCTTTCCGGCACGGTCAAGTGCCGCCAGCTCGTCAGAGCCGCCGATATGTGCGTCGCCGATGAAAATCTGGGGGACGGTGGTTTGGCCATTGGAACGGCTCAACATTTCCGCACGTCCCGATCCGCCCATCGTAATGTCGATTTCGTCGATCTCAACATTCTTGCCGCGCAACAACTTAAGCGCCCGCGCGCAATAGGGGCAAAAAGCTTTGGTGTAGATTTGGACTGTTTTCATGGCCGCAATTTGTGGTTGCGCTGGCTGCTTGTCAATCACCAGCGGGTGGCGCGATCACCCGCGCCCAGCACAGGATCGTGACGGCGGCGGCGCCAGCTGTCAGCAGCACGCGGGTGCACGCCGCCGTAGTCGCACCGCTGGTGTAAACATCGTCGACCAGGACAACCGCCTTGCCGACGACCCCTGCGGCGCGCGTTGGCGCGATGGCAAAGGCGCTGGAGACAACGTCCGTTCTCGCGCGTCCACCCAGCCCGCGCAGCGCGGGGGTCGCGCGCACCCGGCGGAGAAGATGAGGATCGAAGGCGACCCCGCTGATCGTCCCGAGGCTGCGCGCTATCTCGCCCGCCTGGTTAAACCCGCGTCCCCACAACCGGCGCGGGTGGAGCGGCACCGGCACCAGCAATGCCGCATCCTCGGCCAACAGCCGCGCCATATGCTGCGCGAGCGTCGCTGCCAGCGCGTAATGCCCGCCATATTTCAACCGCAGGACCATCGCTGCCGACAAATCATCATAGGCAACGGCGGCACGCACACCCCGATGGATTGGGGGCGCCGCGATGCAGCGGGCACAGCGCGCCGCCGCCCCGCGATCAACGGTGAACGGTGTGTGACACGCCGCGCACCACGGCGGCGCGAGGAAGCGAAGTTGAGACCAGCAGCCAGCGCAAAAATGATGATCAGCGCGCGTCACCGCGCCACATCCGGGACAACGCGGTGGCAGCACGGCGTCAACGGTGCGTCTGATCGGGGCCAGCCAGTCCATGCCCCCTTGTCGCGCGGCCCATGCTGCACCACAAGCCACAGCGTGAACGCGCCCGACATCTTTGATCGCACGCTGCGGCGTCAACGCCGCGACCGTTGTTTTGGCGCCTATCCCGACCACAACTTTGTGCGACATTTCATGCTGGAGGGGATTTACGATCGGCTAAGCATGGTCGCGCGGCCGTTTTCCGATGTGCTCGACCTTGGCTGTTTCAGGGGCGAATTCGCCGCGCCACCGGGTGCCCGGATCGCGCGGCTTGACGCGGGCACGCGTTTTGCCGCGGCGGCGGGTGGCGTTCAGGGCGATGAAGATCGTCTGCCCTTTGCCGATCACAGCTTTGACCTGGTGGTGTCGGCGGGTGTGCTCGACAGCGTGAATGACTTGCCCGGCGCGCTGGTGCTCGCGCGGCGCGTGCTGCGACCCGATGGGCTGTTCCTCGCGGCGTTTGTCGGCGGGGGAAGCCTTTCAACACTGCGCGCATGCCTGCGCGAGGTAGAGGGCGAACGGCCAATCGCGCGGCTCCACCCGCAAGTTGATGTGCGCGCGGCGGGCGATTTGCTGATGCGGGCGGGTTTTGCCCTGCCGGTTGCCGATACCGAGACATTGACGGTGCGCTACCGCGCGCTGTCGGGGCTGTTCGGCGACCAGCGCGGGATGGGCGCGGCCAACATGCTGACGTCGCGCTGGCCATTGTCGCGCGCGACACTTGCCCGGATAAGCGATGCCTTTACCGCGCGCGCCGACGCCGATGGGCGCACCGCCGAGCGATTTGAGATTGTCTACCTCACCGGATGGGCCCCCGATCCTTCGCAACCCAAGCCCGCCCGGCGCGGGAGCGCAACCACATCGCTTGCCGACGCCCTCAAACCCGGCGGTAGGCCCGCAACATCAGCCTAAAGCAACGCCTCGATCAGACCAATCATCGACCGGTCCGCAGGCGGCATGGCAAGCGCGTGCATGTCAACCGGGCGAACCCAGCGCAGCGCCGCCGCCTCAATCGCGCGCGGCACGCCTTGCCATTTGCGGCACACATAGAGCAACAGCACCAGTGACCGCTCCGCGAGCGCCACACTGGCAAAGGTGGCGGGCGCAATGCACGCCGCACTGATCGACACGCCCAGCTCCTCCGTCACCTCGCGAATGAGCGCTGCCTCGGGAGTTTCGCCCGGATCAACCTTGCCGCCGGGAAACTCCCACAAGCCGGCATGCTGCTTGCCCGCCGGACGCTGCGCGAGCAGCACCCGCCCATCGGCATCGACCATCGCCACCGCGACGACGATCACGGGAGGAACCGGGCCGATATCTTCCCCGATCTTCAACATTCGGTAACCCTCCTTCGCCTAAACTATGGGGGGCACAATGATGCACGAGGTCGTCCATGGGCAAGCATATCAAGCGCGTGTTTGCCGATCGCCGCGGCGGGACGGCGATTGAATATGGATTGATTGCCTCCCTCATCGTCATCGCCATGATCGCAAGCCTTGGCGCGCTCGCCAATCAGACGGTTGGCATGTGGGGCAACGTCAACACCAAAGTGACCGCAGCCAATGGCGGTTGAGCCGTTCGAACGTCGTTTTTCGGCGCGCGCATAAACCCTTTGTCAACTTCCCCAACTTAAGACTTCCCATGCTGAACCGGTTATCCGGTCGGCCGGGTAACTGAAGAAATCTTATCATGGAGACCGGAATCATGCAGACCATCCGCAAGTTCATCAAGAACAACAAGGGCGCGACCGCCATTGAATACGGCCTGATCGCAGCTCTCATCGCCGTTGCCGCGATTGCAGCAATGTCGGGCCTGGGCAACCAGCTGAAGACCACGTTCACGAACGT
>PNLG01000339.1 GCA_013822915.1 Sphingomonas sp.
CGGCGGATCGCGGCACCGGGGAAGGACACCGGGATATACACGCTGCGCCCGCCCGTCTCAGCCAGATAAAGCCGTTCATTATAGCTGCCGAACATGATCAGCGGCGGCTGGGCGGCGATTGCCGCGCGCACCGCCGCGTTATCGGGCTTCACCCCCGCTGAGCGGCGGAACGAGAAGGTGCACGGCAGCCCCATGTCGTTTTCGAGGAAGTTGCGAATGCCACGTTCGTAAGTTTCGGTCGCGACCACCGCGAAGCTCGCAGTGGCAAAGAAATCCTGCGTCACCGACCGCCACAAATCCCATAGCGGCTTGATCGTCGTGTGCTTTTCGCGCGCGATGAACGGTTCGGGGTCGAGGCCGGTCAGTTCGCCCAGCGTGCGCAGGAACAGCGTCGTGCTTTCCAGGCCGATCGGCGCTTGCAGATAGGGACGCTCCAGCACCTCGCACAGCCCGCGCCCGAATTCGCGATACATACAGATGTTGACATGGGCATTCGCCAGCTTCGGCACATCGGCCAAATGGCTGCCCAGCGGGAACACCATGTTGATGTCGGCGCCAATCCCCTCCACCAGCCGCCGGATTTCGGCCAGATCGCTGGGCATGTTGAAAGTGCCATACATCGGCCCGATGATGTTGACGCGGGGGCGTTCACCCTCCTTCAACGCCTTGGCCGCGGGCACTTTCTTCATGCCAAACTGCGTCCACAGCCAGGTAAGCGCGCGGTCGCCCGATTGCCACTGATCCTCATCAATGGTGCGCGGCAGGAAGCGCTGGATATTGGTGCCCTCTGGCGTCACGCCGCCGCCGATCATCTCGGCAATCGAACCGGTCACGACGACGGCGGGCAGATCGGGGTCGAGCGTCTGCCACGCCCGCTTCATCGCCCCCTCGGTGCCGTCGCGGCCCAGCTCCTGCTCGCCCAGGCCAGTGACAACGATCGGCAACTCATGCGGCGGCAGGCCATCGGTATAGTGGAGCACCGACGTGACCGGCAGATTCTCGCACCCCACCGGGCCATCGATGATGACCTGCAGGCCCTTGATCGCGGTAAAGGCGTAAACCGCGCCCCAATAGCCACCCGCCCGATCGTGATCGAGGATCAGCGTCATGTGCCCACGCTCTCCTCTGCTTTCGCCATCGCCAGGCGCTTGGCGGCGAACCGGGCCTTGAATTCGGGGCGGTCGACCGGCGTTTTTTCCCAAATGCCTGCGCTGTGCCCGGCGCCGACGCCGTCGAAAAACGCGGCCATCCGGTCCATGCGCGCGCGGTTGCCCATCGCGGCGTTGACGACCATCGCGAGGCTGCCCGCCCCCGCTGGCCCCATCAGCGGACGGGCGGAGATCAGGTTGGTGAAATACAGCGCCGGGATCGAGCGTTGCTTGGCATATTGCACAACCGGCGTGGTGCCGATGGCAAGATCGGGGCCAAATTCCTCAACTGCGGCAATATCCTGCTCGAGGCTGGCGCGGTAAGTGACGCGGGCGCCATGCGCCTCCAGCCATTCGCGATCCTCCTCTGACCAGCGTGTGCGCGGGGCAGCCGTCCCGACATAGGGGACCTCCGCCCCGCTTTCGATCAACAGCCGCGCGACCAGCAGCTCGGAGCCCTCATAGCCCGACACGGTGATCCGCCCGGTGATCGGCCGGTCGCCAAGCGCTGTCGCAATTGCGGGCAGGAACTTGTTCTTCGCGGCGTCAACCTTGGCTTGCGCAATCCCGCACGCAGCCCCAATCGCGTCGAGCCACGCCGCCGTGCCGTCGCGCCCGACGGGTGCCGAACCAACAACGGGCCGCCCCGCGCCTTCAAACTCGCGCACGCTGGCGGTGTAAAAGGGGTGGATCGCCGCCACCACTGCGCAGTCGAGCGCAGCGTAAAGTTCCCGCCACTCGCGCGTTGGCACGACCGGCCCCGCCGCGAGGCCCAGCGGTTCCAGCAACAGGCCAATGCCCGGCGGGTCGGCCGGGAACATCTCCCCCAACAGCGTCACTGTCGGGCGCCGGTTATCGGGATTGGCCGGTCGATCCTTGGGGGCGGCAACCGGGCCAAGCTCAGCCTCGCGCCGCGCATAGGCGAGCATTGCGCCCGCCAGCACATCCTTTGCCTCGGCATGCGTCGGCACGCCAAAGCCGGGCACGTCGATCCCGATCACCCGCACGCCATTAATCTGATCGGGCAGCAGTTGGAGCGGCACGCCCGACGCGGTCGGCACGCACAAATTGGTGACGATGATCGTGTCGTAAAGCGCGGGGTCGGCAAGCCCGTGCACGGCGTCGCGAATATCTTCAAACAGCTTGCCGGTGACGAGCGTTTCCGACGAAAACGGGACATAGCCGACCGTTCGGCGCGCACCGTAAAAGTGCGAGGTAAAGGTCAGCCCGTAAACACAGCACGCCGACCCCGACAGCACGGTCGCCGTGCGCCGCATCCGCAAGCCGACGCGCAGGCTGCCAAAGGCCGGGCACATTGACTGCGGCTGGTCATGCGGCCCCTTGGGGTAATCCGCCGCATAGCGATCGAGAATCTCGGCCTTGCCCGCCTGTCCTGCTGCCGCTTTCAGCGTTTCGCCCGATGCGCAGCCGCCCTCCGCCACGCCCCCGGAGAGGTCGAGACGGTCGCGATCGCGGTCGGGCGCTTTGCTGGCCACTGCGTTACACCTTGTCGTACACGATTTCGAGGGTCGGCTTGGCGACGAAATCGACGCCGCGCATATCGGCCTGGCTAGCGGGTTTGAGCGCAAAGTCGGCGCCCGTCACATCGGCGCTGAACAGCCCCAGCAACCCGTCCTGATCAAGCGGGGCCGGGCGCAGTGGCGGTGCGTGCGCCACGTTAATCGCCAATTGTTCAAACAGCGATGCCCATTGCCCGCCGGGCTTGCCGATAATCTGGTAGTTCGCGCTCTTCTTGCGAATATCCTCGTTCGCGGGGATTGCGGTCAGCACCGGAATCCCGACCGCTTCGGCAAAGGCATTCGCCTCGCCCGTGCCGTCATCCTTGTTCAGGATCATGCCGGCGACGCCTACATTCCCGCCCATTTTGCGGAAATATTCGACCGCCTTGCACACATTATTTGCGACATAGAGCGATTGCAGGTCGTTCGACGCGACCACGATCACTTTCTGGCACATGTCGCGCGCAATCGGCAGGCCAAAGCCGCCACAAACTACATCGCCCAGAAAGTCGAGCAGGACATAGTCAAAGCCCCATTCGTGGAACCCGAGCTTTTCGAGCGTTTCGAACCCGTGGATAATCCCGCGCCCGCCGCATCCGCGACCGACTTCGGGCCCGCCCAGCTCCATCGCGAACACGCCGTCGCGCTGGAAACACACATCCTCGATGCCGATTTCCTCGCCCGCCAGCTTCTTTTTGGAACTGGTTTCGATGATGGTCGGGGTCGATTTGCCGCCGAACAACAGGCTCGTCGTATCGCTTTTCGGGTCGCAACCGATGAGCAACACGCGCTTGCCCTGTTGCGCCATCATGTAGCTGAGATTGGCCAGCGCAAAGGATTTGCCCGAGCCGCCCTTGCCGTAAATGGCGATAATCTGCGTTTCCTTGGTCACGGGGCCGGTCGGCACCGGATCGGGCTCATGCCCCGCTTCCTCGCGCAGCTGGCCGGGGTCGAGCATGCTCATGCGTGCCTCCAATCAAGAACCATTTTGAGGCAGTCCCCGCCTGCAAACGCCATTGGATAGGCGTGCGCTGCCTCCGTTGCGGAGCGAACATGGCTGACCAGCCCGTCAAGCCGCAGCACGCCTGCACCGATCAGCGAGCGCACCGCGTGCAGATCATCCGGCGTGAACTCCGCCGCAATCCGCAGCCGCGCCTCGCGCATGAACGCAGGCGGGAACGCAAAGTTGATCCGGTCGTAAAATCCCGCGAGCACAATCTCGCCGCCCCGCGCCAACCGGGGGATTAGCGTGTCAACCACCCCTGCCGCGCCGCTTGCCTCAACAATCGCGCCGTAGTCGCGCCGGTCGTCGGCGGCGGGATCAACCACCGTATAATCGAAATCGCCCGCGCGCCGGGCAGGATCGGTTTCCCAGATTACCGGAGCCGCTTCGCCCCGCGCGCGCAGAATTCGCGCCATCAACCGGCCTAAAATGCCGTGCCCCACGATCAGATCAGGCGCCGGCCCATCGGCAATCGCATGAAACGCGGTTGCTGCCAGCGCCATCAGCACCGCATCCGCGCCCAGCGCCTCTGGCACCGCGAGCGCCCGCGCAGCAGGCACAATGACGTGCGAGGCCGCGCCGCCAAACAGACCGCGCGCGCCGACATAGCAATTGGCACCCGGCACAAAAACCCACTCGCCAATCCGCCCACGCGACTCGCGGCCCGCATCAACTACGCGCCCGACCGACTCATAGCCGGGGACCAGCGGATAGCCCATGCCGGGAAAGGCGGGCATCTTGCCGCTCCACAAGAGCTTCTCGGTGCCGGTGCTGATCCCGCTCCACGCAATTTCAACCAGAATGTCATTATCGGCCATGGGGTTAAGCGCAAGCGTGCGGTGTGAGACCGTTCCAGGTTCCTCCAGCACTATTGCCAGCGTGTTCATCGCCGATCCCCATTGCTGCGCCATGTATGCGATAATCATGGCGTCATATGTCAATCTGCGTGGACAGTTTATATTGTCAACTTCTTAGGACGTTAAAACTCACATCCGCGCAACGATGACGCTGACATTGATCGGGAGCGCGGTGGTTACCTGCCACGAACGGCGAAAGCCCGCCGATTTCAGCATGGCCCGGATCGCCGGGGCGCTGCGCGGGCGGCCTGACCCCATCGCCCAGAGATAGAGCCCGAAATAGGCATCGCCGATCGTCTCAGCCCCCTTAGTCTCGGCCATCGGCTCAGCAATCACGAGTCGCCCGCCCGGCGGCAATGCTGCGGCGATGTTGCGCAATAATTGGGCGGCCGGTTCGTCGTCATGATCGTGCAACACGCGCACCAGTGTGATCAGGTCGTAATCGCCCGGCAGCGTGTCGGTCAGGAAATTGCCGCCATGCGCGGTGATCCGGTCGTTCAGCCCCTCCGCCGCCAAGGCTCTCGTCGCCCGCTCGGCAACCGCGGGCAGATCGAACAGGCCAAGCGCGATGCCGGGCACCGCCGCCGCGACTGACCGCACGAACCGCCCCTCCCCCCCACCAATGTCGAGCATGCGCCGATGGCGGGCAAAGGGATAGGCGGCGATTACGTCCTGCGCGACCAGCGGCTGCGACGCAGCCATCAGCCGGGAATAGTCGGCAACCTCCGCCGCGCTGCCCGCGCCCGCCTCGCCTGCATAGTGCCAGAAGCGCTGAAGCGCCCCGCCACCGCCGCCGTGCCGCAACAGCGCGACCGGATCGGCAAGATCGGCATAGAGCAGCTTGTGGTGCGCGATCATTTCAACGACGCCCCCATTCGCGCGCAGCGCGGCGCCATGGGCTGCGAGTGCCCATTGGTCCGCCCCAACCCGTTCGACCATGCCAATCGCCGCCGCCGCGCGCAGCAACCGGTCCGCTGCTGCTGCCGACATCGCCCAGTCGCGCGCCAGCGACTCGGCGGCGACCGGCCCCGCCGCCAGCCGGTCGAACACCCCCAGCTCCACGCACGCTGCCAGAATCTGGGAGAAAACAAACCCCGCCACCAGATCGAAAATCGTGCGCGCCCGCCGTCGCGCAGTCGGCCGCGTCAGCGGAAAATGCCCGGCAAAGCGATGAAAGGCGGGGTTGCCGACAATGCCATTGCGCCAGTTGATCCAGCGCGCATGCCATTTGTCTCTTGATTGAAACAGAGTCATATGTCCAATTAGTTGGACGGTTGCTGTCCACCCGTCAACCGTCAGGGAGAGTGCCGATGCCGATCGCCCAACCACCGCGTCCGGTCCTGGATGCCCGTCATCGCCAGATTCTGACGCGCGGCACGCTCGATCCGGATTGGAGCCCCTTATGGTCGGGGCTCGCACGATTGGGTGGCGCGCTCCCGCCGCAAGCCGAACCGCTTGGCCTGCAAGAGCGCGTGCACCCCGCCAGCCTGCGCTATCCCGCAATGGGCCCGCGCTTTGACGTGGAGGTCGCGCCCGGCGGCTATGCGTGGTGGTATGTCGATGCGACCAGCGACTGCGGGCGCTATGGCCTGACGATCATCGCCTTTATCGGCAGCGTCTTTTCCCCCTATTACAAGCTGAGCGGGCGCGATGATCCGGGCAATTTCTGTTCGATTAACGTCTCGCTCAACGGCCCGCGCGCCAATGCCTGGGCAATGACCGAGCGCGGCAGCACCAGCGTAAGCCGCGACGCAAGCCACTTTACCGTCGGGCCGAGCGGGCTGCACTGGGACGGGCACGCGCTCTACATCCATATCAACGAGACCTCGGCGCCGCTGCCCTACCCCGTGCGCGGCATTGTCTGTGTGCGACCCGAAGCGATTGGCACCACCGGCTTTCACTTGCACCCGGCGGGCAAGCACCGCTGGCACCCGGTGGCGCCACGCGCGCGGGTGGAGGTGGCGATGGCGCATCCCGGCACTGTGTGGCGCGGCAGCGGTTATTTCGATTCGAACTTTGGCGAAGAAGCGCTGGAGGACGGCTTTGTCGACTGGCACTGGTCGCGCGCGCACCTCAGCCGCGATGTCGCGGTGCTGTATGAGGGGACGCGCCGCAATGGCCGGCGGTTCGAACTCGCGCTGAAAATGGACCGCCAGGGCGATTGGCACGATGCAGCCCCCCCGCCCACCGCACCACTGCCAGCTTCGCGCTGGGGGATCAGGCGGCTGACCCGCGCCGATGCGGGGTCGCAACCGTTGGTGCGCAAGACGTGGATCGACGCGCCCTTTTACGCGCGGTCGGCGCTGTCAACGCGGCTATTTGGCGAGGAGGTGTGCGCGGTGCACGAAAGCCTGTCGCTCAACCGGTTTCGCAGCCCGGTGGTTCAGGCAATGCTGCCCTTTCGGATGCCGCGCGCGGGATAAGATTACGCGACTGGCGCGCGCGCAAATTCAGTGATGATCGCTGCCAGCCGGTCGGGCGCTTCCTCATGCGCCAAATGGCCGAGCGCGTCGAGCGTCACTACCTTGGCGCCGGGGACAAGTGCGGCTGCCCCTTGCGCGCTCGACAGCGGGATCATCGTATCGGCGGCACCATGGACCAGCAACAGCGGCACGGCGAGCCGGGGCAAGTCGCGCTCCAGCGCGTCCAAATCCCAATCCGCCATCATCGAAATCGCCCCCGCGCAGTGCGATGGGGTGGCGAACAGCCGCTGGTAAAGGGCCGCGCCCTCCGGCTCGATCCGCGACCCGGTACTGCGTTTCAAAAACCGGCCAACCTCCCCCTGCTGGCGCGCGATCCCGGCAAAAATATGCGGGGCAAAGGGATTGACAAACAGCATCCGCGCAAGCGTGGGGAAAAGCCGCGCGGCAATGCCCGGAAACGGCATCAACGCGGGGTTGAGGCCGATGATTGCTTCGGGCTTTGCCAGCGCGTCCAGCACCATGCGCGCGCCAATGGCGGCGCCCGCCGAATGGCCGACGATCAGACTCGGCGCGACACCAAGCGTGTCGATCAGCTCGGCGACCGACCGCGCCATCGACGCCATGTTCATGCCCCCCGCCGGGCGACCGCTGGTAAAGCCATGGCCGGGCAGGTCAGGCGCCACGACCGTGAACGACCGCGCGAGCAGCGGCAACAGCGCGCGCCAGCTATGCGTGCCAGCGCCCGTGCCATGAAGCAGGAGCAACATCGGCCCCGCGCCCGCGACTTGCACATGCCAGCGTAGCCGCCCTGCATCGACAAAGCGGCTTGTCTCGCGATTGGGCCAGTCATGCCCCTCCCGCGCCCAATCGGGTCGATCGCTAAGCATGGTGCGCCTCCTTGACGGCTGCGTGCATTGCCCGTGCATCGGCCCTTGGCAAGGGGAGATAACGCGCCTGCATCGCAGCGGCGAGTTTTACCCCCTCGGGCCGGGGGCGCGGAGAGGTATCGACAAAGGCGGTTGCGATTCCCGCCGCGCCAATCGCCCGCGCCGCCGCCTCGGCATCGGCCTCGGCACGCGCGCGCACCGCAGCGCCATCGGCAGCGATATTGCCGCGCCCGTCGGTCAGAATCACCAGATACGGCGTGCGCCCGCGACGCTGCGCTGCCTCCGCCAGCTCGCGCGCCGCTGCCAGCCCGGCGGCAAGCGGCGTGCCCCCGCCGCCGGGCAATGCCCCCAGCGCCCGCTTGGCGCGCGCGAGCGAACGCGTCGGCGGGAGCAGCAGTTCAGCCGCCGTCCCCCGAAACGCGATCAGCGCAACCTGCGCCCGCTTGACATAGGCCTCCGCCAGCAACAGCTCGACGGCGCCCTTTGCCTCCGCCAGCCGCGCAAGCGCCGACGACCCCGACGCATCAACCGCAAAGATCGTCAGCGCCTCTGCTCGCGCCTGAAACCGGCGGATGCGCAGATCATCGCGGGTCAACCGCAGCCGACCGGGCGGTGCTGCGCGCACGCGTTGCCACGGTGCCGCTGCGCGCAACGTGTCGATCAGGCTCAACCTCAGCCCGCCGCGCGGCACCCCGGCCCGCACCCCGACCGGGCGGCCGCGCCGGGGCGATCGTTGCCGCGCGCCCTTGCCAATCGAGGCCGCGCGCTGCCGCTGCACCCCGCTGGCCAGCCGCCGCAGGACGTCCCTGGGCAATGCCGCCAGCGCTGCTTCGAGGACAATATCGTCGATCGGGCGCGGCTCGCCCTGTTCCTGATCCGCTGATGGATCGTCGGCCGGTGGCGGCGTTGGGGGTGCATCGGGCGGTGCGTCATCGGCCTCGGGCAGTGGCGGCAGCCGCGTCGCGCGCGGGCCGATCACCAGCCGCGCCGCCAGCGCCAGATCCGCCTCGGTAACCACATCGCGCCCGGCAAGCATCGCTGCTGCGCGCGCCGCCCGCAGCGCGAGGATCGGCGCGCGGATCGATTCCACGCCCAGAGCGTCCGCCGCGCTGACCAGCGCCTCCATCGCCGCTGCCGACACATCGGGCGGCGCGTGTGCGCCCGCAGCCGCCGCTCCGCGGCCAACGTCAGACTCAGGCATCCGCACATCGCGAAGGTCGATCCAAAACGCCAAGCGCTCGGCAAGGGCGGCGGGCATCGCCTCGTCCTCGACACCCTCATCAAGTGCTACCACAACAAAGCGCGCCGCCGCCGCCATCCGCATCCCGTCCCGCTCGGCAACCACCTCGCCCGTGTCGAGCGCGGTCGAGAGCGCGGCCGCCACGCCTTCGCTCAGCCGTTCGGCCATTGGCACGATCACCGCGCCGCCATCCGCATCGGCCAGCAACCCGGCGCGCCCCACCGGGCGCCCGGCGGCCAGCGTCGCGCCAAGATCAAGCCCGCCATAGAGCCGCTCATCGTCAATATGCGTCGGCAACCGCTTGATCGGTGCGGCCGGGCCAAGTGCCGCCTGCAGCGCGGCGATGACCGGATCGCCGCCCGCGCCCCCGCGCAGCACAATCCCGCCCAGCATCGGCTCGACCGCGCACAGCCGCGCGGCGATCAGCGCATCAGCCACAACATCCGTCGGCGCATCCGACAGGGTCACGCGAAGAGTTCGGTGAGCGCGCGCTCAATCCGGGCGGTTGATCCGGTATCGTCGAGCACATTGCGCCGCAGCCGGTGACGCAGCGCAAGCGGCGCGATCCGGCGCAGGTGGTCGGTGGTGACACTGCCCGCCCCCTCCAGCGCGGCGAGCGCGCGGGCGCTGCGCATCAGCGTCAATTCCCCCCGCAGGCCATCGGCCCCAACGGCCAGGCAGAGCTCCGACGCGCGCACCAGCACCGCATCGGGCATTTCAACCGCGCCCAATGCATCGCGCCCCTTGGCAATTTGCCTCAACGTCTTGCGCTCGGCCTTTGCCCAGCGACCGGCAAACAGCGCGGCGTCGCGTTCAAACGCATCGCAGCGGCGCAAAATCTCCACGCGGGTCGGCAAATCCTGCGGCGTCCGCACTTCGACCGACAGGCCAAAGCGGTCGAGCAATTGCGGCCGTAGCTCCCCCTCCTCCGGGTTACCGCTGCCGATCAGCACAAAGCGCGCGGCGTGGCGCACCGACAGTCCCTCGCGCTCGACCACATTTTCGCCCGATGCCGCGACATCAAGCAACAGGTCGACGAGGTGATCCTCCAATAGGTTGATCTCATCAATATACAGAAAACCCCGGTGCGCGCGCGCCAGCAGACCGGGCTCAAACGCCTTTTCCCCCGCGCCCAGCGCGCGTTCCAGATCAAGCGCGCCCACCACCCGGTCCTCGGTCGCGCCGAGCGGCAGATCGACGAACGGCACCGGCGCCGTCGCCTTGCCCGCCCGGTGCAGCTCGGGCGCGGGGCACCGCGCTTCGCCGGGCGCGCAGTGGTATCGGCACCCCGGCACCACTGCCATCGGCGGCAGCAGCGCGGCGAGCGCGCGCACCGCGGTCGACTTGCCCGTCCCCCGATCGCCGAACACCATCACCCCGCCAATGCGCGGATCGACAGCGGCGACCAGCAGCGCCAATTTCATTTCGTCCTGACCGACGATCGCTGAAAACGGGAAGGACACACGCATGAAAGCGATGTAACACGCACTGGACACACGGCAAGATGGACAGTGACATGGGCCCAATCATTATCGCGATCACCGTGGCGCTGTTCCTGGGCGTCGCGGGTGGATTGATGACGCCGATCGACGGCTGGTATCGCGGCCTTCGCAAACCCGCATGGCAGCCGCCGGATTGGGCATTTGGCCCGGCATGGACGATCATTCTTGGCCTTGCCGCCTGGTCGGCGGTGCTCGCATGGGGTGCGGCCACCACCGAATTTGACCGCACGCTGGTGATTATTTTGTTCGCGAGCAACGCGGTTTGCCATTTGAAATGGAGCCCGCTGTTCTTCCGGTTGCGGCGACCCGATTGGGCGCTGGTCGAAGTGGTGTTCCTATGGGCATCGCTGGTCGCGCTGGTGGTGCTGCTCTGGCCGATCTCAAAGCTCGCCAGTGTGCTGATCTGGCCCTATCTCGCCTGGGTCAGCTTTGCCGCTGTACTCAACTGGGCGATTGTGCGGCTGAACGGACCCTTTGGCCGACCAGCCTGATTATTGCTGCTCGGCGCTTGCTTGCGCCTGTGCCTGTGCTTGTGCTGCCATCGCGATAAACTGGTCGAGCACCGCTAACCGCTCCTCAATTCCGGCGCGATAGGGGGCGTTTGTGGGCGTCAGCGCGAGCGCCTGCGCCCAATCCGCGCGTCCCTCCGCCAGTTGCCCGCCCTGAATATAACCCAGCCCGCGAAAAAACCGTGGCGCGGGGTGCTGCGGCGCAATCGCAATCGCCCGATCAAACGCAAAGCGCGCGGGCGGTGACACGCTGCCATCATGGGTCACAAAACCGCTGCCCAGATCGGTCCATAGTTCCGCGCTGTCGGGAT
>PNLG01000321.1 GCA_013822915.1 Sphingomonas sp.
CCGGGGTGGATGCGGTTCTGGATACCGTCGATCCCGGCCATGAACAGGGCCGCATAAGCGAGATAGGGGTTCGCCATTGCGTCGGGGAAGCGCACTTCGACGCGCTTCGCCTTGGGGCCAGTGCCGTAAGGAATGCGACACGATGCCGACCGGTTGCGCGCCGAATAGGCAAGCAAAACCGGCGCTTCATAGCCGGGCACCAACCGCTTATAGCTGTTGGTGGTCGGGTTGGTGAAGGCATTTACGGCCTTTGCGTGCTTGATAATTCCGCCAATGAAGTAAAGGCACAGATCGGACAGGCCGGCATAGCCATTGCCCGCGAACAGCGGCGAACCCTTGTCCCAGATCGACATATGGGTGTGCATGCCGCTGCCATTATCTTCCTTGATCGGCTTGGGCATGAAGGTTGCGGTCTTGCCATAAGCATGCGCGACCTGATGCACGACATATTTGTAAATCTGCATCCGGTCGGCGGTTTGCGTTAGCGTGCCAAAGGTCAGGCCCAATTCATGCTGCGCGGCGGCGACTTCATGGTGATGCTTGTCGCAGGGTAGACCCATCTCGATCATCGTCGACACCATTTCGCCGCGGATATCGACACAGCTATCGACAGGGGCGACGGGGAAATAGCCGCCCTTGGCGCGCGGGCGATGGCCCAGATTGCCACCCTCATAATCACGGCCAGTATTGGTCGGCAATTCGATGTCATCAATCTTGTAATAGCTGGTCGAATAGCTGGTTTCGAACTGCACATTATCGAAAATGAAGAATTCGGCCTCGGGGCCAACATAAACCGTGTCGCCAATGCCGCTATTCTTGAGATAGGCCTCGGCGCGCTTGGCGGTGCTGCGCGGATCGCGCGAATAAAGTTCCCCGGTCGATGGCTCGACAATGTCGCAGAACAGGATCAGCATCGGCGTGGCGCTGAACGGATCAATATAGGCCGCGTCAAGATCGGGCTTCAGGATCATGTCGCTTTCGTTAATTGCCTTCCACCCGGCAATTGATGATCCGTCAAACATCAACCCATCGGTCAATTCATCTTCACCAATCACCGACGACACCATCGTCAGATGCTGCCACTTGCCCTTGGGATCGGTGAACCGCAGGTCGACCCATTCAATTTCATTGTCGGCAATCATCTTCAGAATGGTATCGGGGGTATTCGCCATGGCGGGTTCCTTTCAACTGGCTGATATTTCTGGCCGCAGGGCCAAGGAAGCTGCGCGATTCGGATGCGCTGTAAGCAAATCTCGGCGCCGAGCATGGCCGAAGTTGCTGCGCTGCGTCAAATCGCGTTTTCGTCGCGCTCGCCGGTGCGGATGCGAACGGCGGTTTCCACCGGCAAAACAAAGATTTTGCCGTCGCCGATGCGGCCGGTGTGCGCGGCCGATGCAATCGCCTCCACCACCCGCGGGGCAAGCAGGTCGTCGACCACTACTTCAAGCTTCACCTTGGGCAGGAAATCAACGACATATTCGGCGCCACGATACAGCTCGGTATGGCCCTTTTGGCGGCCAAAGCCCTTGGCTTCGGTAACGGTGATGCCCGACACGCCGACTTCGTGCAGCGCTTCCTTCACTTCGTCGAGCTTGAACGGCTTGATAATCGCTTCAATCTTTTTCACACAGGGCTCCCCATGGCGGTGTTGGCCGCCCCCATTGCTTGGCTGTTGCGTATCAATGATCGTGCCAGATGCGCACGCGCCCCGCAATGGTTGACAAAGCGGGGGATTGCGCGGTGGCGCTGCTCAATTAATGGGCGGCGCCGGCGGCGGTGCTGGATTTTTGAGCAGCTGCTGCCTCAATAAGGCGGCTGATGTTTCCCGGCCGGGCTTGACGTAAAGATTTCGCAGCCATCCTCGGTAATGCCGATCGAATGCTCGAACTGCGCCGAAAGCGAGCGATCGCGCGTCACCGCGGTCCAGCCATCGTCGAGCAGCTTCACATCAGGGCGACCAATGTTGATCATCGGTTCGATGGTGAAGAACATGCCGGGTTTCAGCAGCGGGCCCGTGCCGGGGCGACCGACATGCACCACCTCCGGCGCGTCGTGGAACAGCCGGCCGACGCCGTGGCCGCAAAAATCGCGGACGACGCCGTATCGGTGCCGCTCCGCATGGCTTTGGATCGCGTGGCTGATATCGCCGAGATGATTGCCGGGCCGCGCCTGTTCGATACCGAGCATCAGGCACTCATAGGTCACATCGACCAGCCGCCGCGCCTTTAGCGCAACATCGCCGACCAGGAACATCCGGCTCGAATCACCATGCCAGCCGTTCAGTAACGGTGTGACGTCGATGTTCACAATATCGCCGTTCTTCAGTGCCTTGTCCCCCGGAATCCCGTGACAGACGACATGGTTGATCGAAATGCAGCAGCTATGGGTATAGCCGCGATAGCCAATGGTCGCGGGCACGCCGCCGCGCTCCACGATAAACCGGCGGATCAGGTCGTCGAGAAGCCCGGTCGTCACCCCCGGCACGACGTGCGCTGCAATCATGTCGAGCGTTTGCGCGGCCAGCAGCCCGGCGGCGCGCATGCCGGCAAACCCGTCGGCATCGTGAAGCTTGATCGCGCCGGTGCGCGCCATCGGCGTGTCGGCATTGGTCACGGAGAGGTAATCGGTCATCATCCCATCATAATGGCTTTGCCGCGACTTTGCGAGAGGGGTGCGGGCCGGGCTAGTCGCGGGCGTGCATTCGCTCTATCGACGTTTCCCATGAACGAACGCATCTGGACCGCCGCGCTGGTTGTGATTGGCGACGAAATCTTGTCGGGCCGCACGCAGGACAAGAATGTCGCGCAGATCGCGCTGTGGCTGAACATTCAGGGGATCCGCCTGGCCGAAGTGCGGGTAGTGGCGGACCGGACCGACGCGATTGTCGAGGCGGTCAACACGCTTCGCGCGCGCAATGATTATCTGTTCACCACGGGCGGCATTGGCCCGACGCACGATGACATCACCGTCGATGCGATTGCCGAGGCGCTGGGCGTTGCTGTGGTCCATCATCCGCGCGCCGTCGCGGTGCTGGCGCGCTATTACGAAACGCGCGGCGGGCTGACCGAGGCGCGCAAGCGGATGGCGCGCGTGCCCGATGGCGCCGACCTGATCGAGAATCGCATGTCGGGCGCGCCGGGTATCCGGCTGGGCAATGTTTTCATCATGGCCGGGGTGCCGCATATCACCGCCGGGATGCTCGAAGCGCTGACCGGCACGCTGGAGGGAGGGCGGCCGCTGATCGCGCGCACCATCGGCTGCTGGGTGGCTGAAAGCGAAGTGGCCGACCTGCTGCGCCATGCCGAACGCGATCATGCGGGCGTCGCGATCGGCAGCTATCCTTTTTTCCGCGAAGGCCGGGTCGGTGCCAATTTTGTGGTGCGCGCCACCGATCGGGCGCTGGTCGATCAGTGCATCGCCGCGCTGGTCACGGGGCTCGGCGCGGCGGGCTATGCCATTGTCGATGGTGGCATTTAAGTCGCACTCAGGGGCAATTTGCGCAGTTTTTATGCGCCCCGCTTGACGCGATTGTCGCAGAAATTACGATCCGAAATTGTAACGGTCGGCGTTTTCGACCGCGTTCAGTGTTTGAAGGGGGAGTTTCGATGATCACCAATTCCGGCGCCGTCGCGCGTTTTCGGCCATATCTGCTGGCAAGCGCGGCGGGCATTGGCCTGTTGGTCGGCGGGGTTGCGCAAGCGGCAATCGCCGATGGCCCGGTGGACGTGTCCCGTCGGCTGGATTCTGCAGAAGCCGGTTTGGAGGCGCAGGGCGGGGCCGACACGCTCCGCATTACATCGGTTGAAAACGTTCGCCATTCGTCCGACGTCATTTTCGATCGCACTCAGTTGCAGGATGTGCCGACCAACGGCGCGCCAATCCCCGCCAACGCGACGGTGGAGGATGTTCGTCAGATCGTCATCAGCCAACCCGGCACGCCCACGACCGCGCGGGATCCAGGGCCCAGTCTCAACGGCATCGGCCAGATGATCATCAGCACACCCAATCCCGACGGGTCGGTCGGCCTGGGGCTTTGCACGGGATCGCTGCTTAACCCGCGCACCGTGCTGTTTGCCGCGCACTGCGTGAATACGCGGCCTGCCACTGCCTATGGTTCCGGATCGGGCGGGGTTGCAATCGGTTTTGGGTTTAATGCATCGAACAACACGACGTTGCCGGGGGGCACCTCGACGCCCTTGCTCAACTGGTTGTTTGGCAGCGTTGCGGCGGGTCGCGCGCCTAACATCACCAGCACCGCGGAAAACTTCTATACCGTCAATGCGGTTGCCTATAATCCGCTGTCGCTCGCACCGGCGGCGCAAGGGTTCCTGTTTGGTGACATTGCCATCGCTTCGCTCGACACGCCGGCAGCAAATATCCCGACCTGGGCGATCCTGTTGTCGGCGCTGCCCGCGCCGACGTCCATTACCGCTGCCAACGGTACGGGGTATCATGTCGCGCTGAGCGGTTATGGTGCCAACGGCATTGGCACAACCGGTGCCACGGGGGCCATTGATTACCGGCGTCGCGTTGCCGAAAACTGGTTGGGTGCGCTGACGTCGTTCAACACGCGCGATACCGCGATTTTTGGAAGCTTTACGGTTGACCGGCCGCAAAATCTCTATTGGCTCGATTTCGACGATCCCCGGCGCGGTACCGCGAGCGCGACAGTATTTGATTTCAACCTGTTCCGTGACAATGCACTGCCGAACGAAGGGTTGACTGCGGGCGGCGATTCCGGCGGTCCGTTGATCCTTGATCGCACCTTTGCGCGCCAGATTGCGATTGGCGTGCTGTCGGGCGGGTCGCGGTTTTTCGGGGCTACGCCGTTCAGCAGCTACGGCACGGCGTCCTTTTATCAGCCGATTTACCTTTATTGGGACTGGATCGCGGCGAACAACCCCTATCGCTATGTCGGCGCGATTGCGGGTGACGGCAATTGGACTGATGCCAGCCGGTGGATTTCGCTCCAGGATCCGAATTACTTCATCATCGGGGCCAATGGTCAGCTAGTAAATGGCGTGCCGATCGCGCTGGGCGAACAAAATCTGGGTAGCTCGGGGCAATTCGGCCAGATCTGCACCCAAGGCGGCATTGCTGGGGCGATTGGCAGCAATAACTGCCTTGATTTGCGCACGAACACGATCGTGCCAACCCCTGGCGGGATCGGGACCAGCGGTGGTGCAGAGCTTACCAATGGCGGTGAGGCGTCGATTACGGCGGGCACCTCGAATTCGCTTGGCACGGCCACGATCGCGGCAAACGACGCCGCAACACCCGGTGTGGCTTCCCTTGTCGGCGGCGCCGCTGAAAACGAGCCGCAGCAGGGCGCGCCCCTGCCGCCCGCGACGATCGCCAATGGCCTGCCCGGTGCGAGAAACTTCGTGCCCAACAATAGCGCGGGCAATCGCCTCACCGGCGTGCTCCCCCGCTATTTCGATGTGACGCTGTCGGCCAATGGCACCACGACGCTCGATACCGCAGTGACGATCGACCGCTTCACCTTGAACGGTGCGGGTGCGCGGCTCAACATCTCGTCGACGGGCTCGCTCACCAGCCTGATCAACGTGACGCAGACGATCGGCACACTCCAGGTGAACGGCGCGCTCAATTCGGTCGGCGATTTCCTGTTGATGACCGGCGGGATCAACGGCACCGGCACGATTGCGGCCCCGTTCTTTACCAGCGTGCTCGGTGTGATTTCGCCTGGCGCGACCGGCAGTGCCGGATCGATTGGTACGTTGACCTTCCGTGGCAATATCGTGCTGACCTCCGGGAACAGCTATCTGGTTGACCTTGGCGCCAATGGTATGTCGGACCGTATTTCGGTGGTTGCCAATGGTACGACTGGCGGGATGGCCAATGTCGGCGGTGGGTTGAACTTCAGCTGGGCGCCGGCGACACTGCGCGCCGGCAATAGCTACACGATTTTGCAGGCTCAGAACGGCATCACCGGGGCGTTTGCCGCGCCGGTGCCGATCAGCGCGATCCTGACCCCACAATTGGTCCGGACGACAAATTCGGTGCAGGTGGTGATCGCCGCCGGGCTGTATCGCAATGTCGCTGGTAGCGGGGCCGTGCAACAGGGTTTTGCGCAACTGCTTGACCAGAACCGGATCAATGCAGCGGCACTTGATTCGATTTATGGTGTGCTCGATCTGCAAAATGCGACAACGATCCGGGCGACTCTTGACGCGCTTGCGCCTCGCAACGAACCATTGCTCTATGGCATCGCAACCACTGTGGTTGATAACAGTGCGCGCTTTCATCGCGACCGTTTGGCGCAATTTGACGCCAATGAATCGCGGGGCGGCACGATTGCGGTGATCGGTCAGCCGCTTCAGCTGGCCGCCGCCAATGCCTCTGTCTTGCAGGGCGGTTTGCCGGTGCAAAGCGATTCGACGCCTGCGCGGGTGACAAAGGCCAATCTGCCTGACGATGTCGGTGTTTATCTCGCCGGGGGCTATATCGACGGCTCAAGTGCGGCTTCGCGGCAATTGACCCCGGCGGGCGGTCGCGACCGGTTCAACGGCTTTTACATCATCGGCGGGATCGAAAAGGATCTGGGCGATGGCATGATCGGGCTGTCATTTGGCTACACCGAGCTGAACGGCACGGTGAACGGCTTTGCGCAGACAACGCGTGGTGTGCTCTATCAGGGCACGCTCTATGGCCGTACGGGGCTTGGTGCTGGCTGGTCTATTGATGGCCAGATGAATGCCGGTCTGTTCGATTCGTCCAGCGTGCGTAACATTAACTTTGTCGGCAATAACTTCCGCCTGGTCGCCGATAACTCGGCCTTTGCGGTGAGCGGCGAATTGGGTGTCCAGAACAAGTTGACGTTCGGGGTGCTTAACGTTGCGCCGCGCGTGTCGGTGCGCGCGAACGTCGTCCAGTTTGGTCGGGCGGCGGAGACCGGAGGCGGTCCAGCGCTGGTCTATGCGCGCTCTGATCTGTCGTCAGTGCAGGGACGTGCGGGGTTGAATTTCACTGCCGCCAAGCAGAGCAGGTTCAAGCCTTATATTTCTGCCAATTATGTCCATGAATTCGATCAGCAAGGGCCCGATTTCGTGGGTGTCAATTTTGTGGGCGGCAGCGGCGCCGACGCGCGCTTCTTGCTTGCAAGCATTGACCGCAACTGGTTCGAGATCAGCGGGGGTGTTTCCTATTCGTTGGGCAATATCGAATTGTCGCTCTCGGCCGATAGCTCGGTCGGGCGCAGCGATGTGCAGAACCAAAGCTATCGCGGGTCGATTAAGCTCCGGTTCTGATATGGATCAGGCCCCGGTCGCTATTGTCGCCCCGATGCGGGCGGGCGGTGACCGGGGCAGGGCCCGGATCAATCATGGCGCTTGCAGTTTTCCACGTCACGGCTATGGACGCAGTCCGTCGCGGGTGTAGCTCAATGGTAGAGCAGAAGCTTCCCAAGCTTACGACGAGGGTTCGATTCCCTTCACCCGCTCCAAATTTTTGGATTTGTCCAAGGATTTGAAATAATAACACGAAAAATTGCTTAGCTTAGCCTGCGTGAGATTTGTTTAGAAAATCTGCGGATTAGTGATAGTTCCGTGTTTGCATGAACCCCGCAGATTCGTGTGACGCTTGCGTCAAAACAGTTCACCCTGTCGGCTGCTTTGCATATGCGCGTGTCAGCTTCGTCGATGATCCGCAGGACCAGGCAATCCAGCGGCGGGCCACAGTTTCCCGCACCACGCAGCCCCTCGCGATGCTGTTCCTCTAGCTAAATCATTCCCAACACACCCGCGCCCTGTCGATAAAACTGCCCGGTAACACAAGGCAGCACGCTCATCTGGGGCGCGTCAGCCTGAGAACGTGTACTACCGGTCCCTCGGCCTTGCCGGGGGCCGGTTTGAATACTGCCTTCAAGCTACCCCGACGCACGAACGATTGATAAATGCCGAACTCGACCGGATACTGAACGCGTTCACGCGCAAAGCGATCATAGTCGTTGAAGATGGCATAGTCGGCCCAGCAACTCTCGATCTTGCCCGGGTCGATCGTTCCTAACGCAATCTTCTCACGTTTACCCTGGACTCGGGAGACAGCGGAAAAATCAACACGACCAGCAAGCAATTGCTCTGCATCGACACATCCCAAGCGACCGACGGGATAGCGCAAATGATATCCCGCCGCGACCAAGTCCATTGCGATGGACTCGACCAACACGGTCTTTCCGCGTGGCACGTTTGCGATCACCCATTGCGACGCCAGCGTGCGCGTGGGATGCGCTCGCGCGCTCGATTCCAGCGCTACCGTTATCGACGGCGGCACTATGACGAGCGCGATGCAGGCAGCCGCGACCCACCGACGGCTGCGCGCGATTGCTGCGAGTTGCGTTCTGATCGCCATCGCTGCAACGATCGAGGCGAATGGCAAAAGCGGGATCACCCAGCGTTCCCAGATCAACGACTGGGCACAGATTGCAAACAAAAACAGGCCCGCAGGAGGAAGCACCACCGCGCGCGCCGCGCGATTGCGCCAGGCAAGGGCGCAGCCAACCATTGCGCCGACCAACCCCACAGGGCCAAGGCCACGCAATAACGGCCCGGTGATGTACCAGCTCAGATTACCGAAAAAGCCGTCGCCATTGGCGCCCAAATGCCTCGGCTGCACCTCGGCAACGGCGCTTGCAAATACCGCTGGCAGATCGAACAAAAGAAAGGGCGAGCCGATGAAAATACCGCCAAGCGCCGCCAAGCCGAGAATGGCTATGGGCCGTATGACCGCTGGCGATGGGCCAAATCGCATTCCGATAGCGACCAAGGGCGCTGCAATCGACAGCGCCGCAGGCCATTTCGTGACACACGCTAAGCCCGCCATCAGCCCGGCTAACACAATGTTGCGCGCCCTGCCGCTTTCCAACACGTCAATGGCAAAGAGGGAAGCTGCGAGCATAAAAGCGCTGGCTTGAATGTCTGTTCGAACCACTTGTGACCACTGAATATGCACTGGGTCGATCGCCAGAAGCAGCGCGGCCAGCAGCGCTGTTGAGCGGTCGCCGATGCGCTTCCCGATCAGATAGGTTAGCCAGATGCACCAGATGCCCGTCGCCACCATGACCAAGCGACAGGGCAGCATCAGCAACCCCGGATTGGCGTAAATCGCCGCAGCAAACCCGGCAGTTCCCTGCCAAAACCCCAGCGCCGATCCTGACACGAAAACGATGATGTCGGTGAGCGCCAGCACATAAATAGTCGTCGAGCCCGGATGCCCATACCAGCCTATTCTGAAGGAGCCATTTTTCAGCATTTCCAAACTCTTGACGACAAACAACGGTTCGTCGGGGTCCCAAAGCGACGGCAACCCAGCATTGACATGGAGCAGCCGCCACACGAGGCCAGCCGTCAGGATCGCAATGATCGCCAGCCAGTGCGCCCGCTCGCCCGAGCCGGCACGACTCGCAATTTTTACCACTCTTGCTCTCCCGACGATATGCGCAGTTTTCGACGCCTCTATTGACGCTGCACGCAACACTTGACAATAAGCGCACGCAAACGGGAGGGATTAATGAAGGCTGTGATTCTCGCCGGGGGGCTTGGAACTCGTCTTGGGGAAGAAACAAGCGTCAAGCCCAAGCCCATGATCGAAATCGGCGGAAAGCCGATTTTGTGGCATATCATGAAGATGTATTCTGTCCATGGCGTAAATGATTTCATCATTTGTCTTGGTTATAAGGGATATGTGATCAAGGAGTATTTCGCTAATTACTTCTTGCACACCGCCGATGTTACGATCGACCTGACAAGCAATGACATGACGATCCATTATGCTCGCAGCGAGCCATGGCGTATCACTATGGTTGAGACCGGCCCGACCACAATGACAGGTGGACGGCTGAAAGCCATCGCGCCGTATCTCGATGCGGATGAACCCTTCTGTATGACCTACGGCGATGGTGTCGCAGACATTGATATCAGCGCGTTGATTGCGTTTCATACAAAGCACGGCAATCGCGCTACAATTACCGCCGTGGCGCCGCCCGGTCGTTTTGGCGCGCTTGAGTTTGATGGCGAGCTTGTGCGCAGTTTCCGTGAAAAGCCCGCTGGCGACGGCGGCCTGATTAACGGGGGATTTTTCGTGCTCCATCCAAGCGTGGTCGACCTTATCGAAGGGCCTGATACCGTTTGGGAGCAACAACCCCTCGAGACGCTCGCGCATAATGGCGACTTGGTCGCCTTCCGTCATGATGGTTTCTGGCAGCCGATGGATACGCTGCGCGATATGCAATATCTGGAGTCTCTCTGGAACAAGGGCGAAGCACTCTGGAAGAAGTGGTAGGTCGGGGGCTTTGATTGATACCCGATCTCCGCGATTTCTTCGATTTTGAACTGGGCGGTTTGACCTTTCTGCAATGACTGCGTTGATGTTCCGGTTGGCGAGGCCATCCCGGATGGCATCGGCATCATATCCCTTATCGGCAGGGGACGCCTGCGGCATTCGCGCTGCCGGGGCGACCGGCGTGCCATGGGCTTTGCAATCAGCAGCGTCGCCGACGGTCAGGTGGAAGGCGAGTAGTCGTCCTCGTCAATCAGCCCGGCAGTGAAGCTTATTGGTGAACCCGCCCCGCGAGCGACCAAAAGCTCCTTAATGCGTTCCCTTTTTCCGCTCGCTAGCCGACACATGGGCATGAACTGTGGTGCTGGTATTGCCGTGTTCGGGCGGAAAATCGCGCCAACGCGTGCCACAGCGGCGCGCCGTTGATGATCGAACATTGCCGTGCAGCACGACTGCCACGGCCAGGGTTCAATGTCTCAATCGGCGCTTGAACCGTTCGGAGCGCGAGCGGTGGGTGTCGTTGTGTGAGTGGTCCATAACCAAAGCCCAGTTCGCCGCCCCGTCCGGCAAGCGCTTTATCAAGGCCATAGTGACGCAATCTTCAATTGCCCGCCCACGCACGAAATTTCTGACAGCTCCCACCGCCCGGTCCCGCCCGCATTGGGGTCAGCCGGCGAGCGTGAGCTCGACCACGGGGAAATCAATGTCGGTGGCCGCGACATTGTTGGTAAAGTTGGTCAACACGTTCAGCGCGACATTGGCGACCACTTCGATGATGGCTGCGTCGTCCAGACCGGCGCTGCGTGCCTCGGCAAGGTCGGCGTCGCTTACTTGACCGCGCGTCTCGATCAGGCGCACCGCAAGTGCGGCGACCGCGGCATCGGCGGCGTCAATCCCGGAGCCCTGGCGTGCCGCGCGGATCGCGTCGGGCGAAAGGCCGGCGCCCTTGCCGATCAACGTGTGCGCCGACAAGCAATATTGGCATTGGTTCGCCTGACCCACTGCGAGCGAGACGATTTCACGCTGCTGGGCGGTCAGGACGCCGCCGGTCAGCGCTTCGGAAAAA
>PNLG01000141.1 GCA_013822915.1 Sphingomonas sp.
GGGTTGGTGCTATTTCCTGACCGGAGACCTGCCGCGCGCATTGCCATTGCTGGAGCGGGCGGTGGCGCAGTCGCCCGATAACACGACGATCAACGATCATCTTGGCGATGCTTATTGGCGCGCGGGGCGGCATTTTGAAGCGCGATATGCCTGGAGCGCGGCAAAAGGGCTTGCGACCGGCGATGACGAAGCGCGCATCGCCACCAAGATCAACGGCGCACCCGGACCGCAATAAGATGGGCATCGATGAGCTGGCCCCAGCCAAGATCAACCTGGCGCTGCATGTCCGTTTGCGGCGCAACGACGGCTATCACGCGTTGGAGACGCTGTTCGCGTTCCTGGCGCATGGCGATAGCGTCCGGGTGGCGCCTGCCGATTTGCCAAGCTTCAACCTGACCGGCCCGTTCGGCGCGGCGCTGGCCGCATCGGGCGCAGGCGGGGACGACAATCTCGTCACGCGCGCTGCCGCCGCTTTTGCCACGCAGTTCGGCGGCGGCCCATGGGCGATTACGCTCGACAAGCATTTGCCGGTCGCCTCCGGCATTGGCGGCGGGTCGGCCGATGCCGCCGCCACGCTTCGCGCCTGCGCGCGGCTGAGTGGGGTGGCGGTTGATGATCCGCGCCTGTTCGCAATTGCCGAGTCGCTCGGGGCCGATGTGCCTGCGTGCCTGCTCGGCCGTAGTGCGATTGGGACAGGCAAGGGGGAGCAGCTTGTCCCGGTCGCCGGCGTCAGCGGCATCCCCGTATTGCTCGTCAACCCCGGTGTCGCGGTATCGACGGCCGCGGTCTTTCGCGGCTGGGACGGGGTTGATCGCGGTGCGCTGGCGACCGGCACGTTGCTTGAGCGTGCGAAGGCTGGCCGCAACGATTTGGAGCCGCCAGCGCGCGCCATTGCCCCGGTGATTGCCGACGTTGTTGCCCGGCTCGAAGCCTTGCCGGGCGTCCTGCTCGCGCGCATGTCTGGGTCGGGCGCCACTTGCTTTGCGCTGTTCGAGGATGCGCGAGCCTGTGCCGATGCCGGGGCGGCGATGCGGTCGGTCAAGCCGGACTGGTGGTGTCTTGAATCGGCACTGGCGTGACAGCGTGATGTGCCGTTTCGGGAAACATCGCGTGCCCGCGCCGCCCCGCGTGGCGTTGAACGCGAAATGGCGCGGTTCTTGCTGAGAATCCGCTTGAGCGAATCCGCCCTAAGCCCTGGCGCGTTCGCCGATGGCCCCCATCCCCAGGGCGTCATCTCAGGTGGAGGGCGATGACCCCGTCATCGTCCTCCGCTATGGTCTGGCCCGTCGAGCAAGTGGCGGGCACGGGCCCGCTTCTGCTGCTATGCGATCACGCATCGGCGGCGGTGCCGCCCGATATTGATCTGGGCATCGCGTCTGCGCTGCTGACGCGCCACATCGCGGTCGATATTGGGGCGGCGGCGCTGACGCGCGCAATGGCGCAGCGATTGGCGGCACCCGCACTGTTGGCGTGTGTTTCCCGGCTGGTGATCGATCTCAACCGGCCGACCGATCACCCCGGCCTGATCCCGTGCATCAGCGACGGGCACGTCATCCCCGGCAATGCGGACGCCGACCGGCTGGCCCGGATTGCGCGGTTCCATACGCCGTATCACCGCGCCATCGCCGCGCAGGTCCGCGCGCAGCGTCCTGTGCTGATTGCCGCCATCCACAGCTTTACCCCCGCACTTGAGAGCGGGAGCTTGCCGCGCCCCTGGCCAGTGGCGATCCTGTCGAACCGGGACCGCCGCGCCGCCGATCGTGCGCTGGCGTTATTGCGGGCGGACGGATTGCTGGTGGGCGACAACGAACCCTATTCGGGGCGCGCGCTCAACATGACGCTGAACCGCCACGGGGAGGGCAATGGCATTGCCAGCCTGTCGATTGAGGTGCGCAATGACGGGATCGACGATGACGCGGGCGTTGCGCGATGGGCCGATCGGCTGGCCGCGACGCTCACCGCCATCATCAACGCGCTGGCGCTGATGTGATCGGGCGCGGTAAGGCAAATCCCATGCGTATTACCATGCTCATCGCCTTGTTGTTGCCGCTCGCCGCTTGCGGTGGCCCTGAACCTGCCGCCACCGCGCTGACCAAGGTTGAGGCGGGGCAGGGGCGCGCCGCCGAAGATGTCGGCCGGATTCTTTGCGCGCCGCAGGGAGCGAGCGGCTTTGAGCGGGTGTGCACGCTGGACCGGGTGGCGACGCCGACGGGGCTGATGCTGACGGTGTCCAAACCCGATGGCGGGTTTCACCGGCTGGCGGTGACGCGCGATGGCCGGGGCGTTGTCGCCGCCGATGGCGCGGAGGCCGCGCTGGTCAGCGTGATCGACAATGGCATGATCGAGGTTGCAATTGGCGGCGACCGTTATCGCCTGCCCGCTACCATCAAGCCGCAGCGATGAGCGATCCCGACCTGATCGTGCGCGTGGCCGCACGCGGCGATGGCGTGACCGCCGATGGCCGCCATGCGCCACTTGCCGCGCCGGGCGACTGGCTGCGCGCCGATGGGCGAGTCGATCCGGGACCGGGACGCCGTGAGCCGTCATGCCGCCATTTTCCGGCGTGCGGCGGGTGCCAACTCCAGCATTTGAGCGATGTGGCTTATGCCGATTTCGTCCGCGACCGGGTTGTCGGCGCGCTGGCGGCGCAGGGGCTGGAAACAATCGTCCGCCCCGCGATGATCTCCCCCCCGCGCAGCCGACGGCGGGCAACGCTCCATGCGGAAGCGGGCGGCAAGCTGGTGCTGGGCTTTAGCGAGAGCGGCAGCCACACGCTGGTCGATGTGCGCGATTGCGATGTGCTTGATCCACGGCTGTTCGCGCTGATCGCGCCGCTGCGCACGCTGTTGCCGCGGTTGATGCGGCCGCGGCGCCGCACCGAAATTGTCATGACGCTGGCGGATCAGGGCGTCGACCTGTTGCTGCGTGGGGTGGAAGCAGAGGGGCTGGCGGCGGCGGAGGCGCTGTCCGCGTTCGGGGCGGCGCACGCGCTCGCGCGGCTGTCGATCGACAGCGGGCTGGGGGTGGAGGCGCGCTATGAGCCGGTCGAGGCAAGTGTAACGCTGGGAGGGGTTGCGGTGCCGCTCCCCGCTGGCGCGTTTCTGCAGGCCACGGCGGCGGGGGAGGCCGCGCTGGTCGCGGCGGTGCGCGAAGCTGTGGGCGCAGCAGGCACCACGGCGGACTTGTTTGCCGGCCTCGGCACGTTCGCGCTGACGCTGCCCGGCAAAGTCTATGCGGCGGAGGGGGCACGCGACGCGCATCTCGCGCTGAAATCGGCGGCGGCTCGGGCGCAGCGGCCGGTCTTTGCCGAGCATCGCGATCTGTTCCGCCGCCCGCTGATGCCGGCCGAGCTGAACCGGTTTGACGCTATCGTGCTTGATCCGCCGCGTGCGGGCGCGCGCGAGCAGGCGGTGCAGTTGGCGGCAAGCACTTGCCCCGCCATCGCCTATGTTTCATGTAATCCCAGCAGCTTTGCGCGCGATGCTAAGATGTTGTGCGAAGCCGGATATCGCCTCGACTGGGTGCAGCCGGTCGGGCAATTCCTGTGGTCAACGCATGTGGAACTGGTCGCGCGGTTTAGCCGCTAGGGGCTGTGTCGGGATAATCGGCGCGCAGGAAAAACAGCCCGTCGGGCGGCGCATTATGCCCAAGCGCGGCCCGGTCGCGCGCCGCAAGCGCCGCCGTCATGTCGTCGGCCGACCATTTATCTTGCCCGACCAGCGCCAGACATCCGACCATCGAGCGGACCTGATGATGCAGGAATGACCTTGCCGATGCTCGAATCAGGATCACCTCGCCGTCGCGCGTCACGTCGAGCCGGTCGAGCGTGCGCACCGGGCTGTCCGCCTGACAATGTGCCGATCGGAAGGTGGTGAAGTCGTGCCGTCCGATCAGCCGGGCAGCGCCTGCCGCCATTGCCCCCGCATCAAGCGCGGTCGGCACGCGCCACGCCAGGCCCGCTGCCACCGTCAGCGGCGCGCGACGATTGACGATGCGATATTCATAATGGCGGGCAAGGCAGGAAAAGCGCGCATGCCAATCCGCGGCCACGACTTCGCAGGCAAGGATCGCGACCGGCGCCGGGCGGAGCAGCGCGTTCAGCCCCTCCATCAACCGGAACGGCGAGACTGGTCGCGCAATATCGACATGCGCGCGCATGCCGCTTGCATGAACGCCCGCATCGGTGCGCCCGGCGGCGTGGACGGCAACTTCCTCATGCACGATCCGGGTAATCGCTTCCTCAATCGCCTGCTGGACGCTGGGACCATGGCTTTGCCGCTGCCAGCCCATGAACGGGCGGCCATCATATTCGATCGTCAGCGCAAAGCGCATCAGTCGAGCAGAGTGCCGGGGGGAATGGGAAAGCCGCGCAGCAGGTCGGACGGCGTCATGGCGCCACGCCCGGCGCGCTGGAGCAAAGCTGGGCGGAGCGCCGTGCCGTCCCCGCAAGCAATCGTCAGCGCGTCGTCGAGCACACAGCCCGGTGCGCCGATCGCATCCCCAACGGTTGCGGCGAGCAGCTTCACCCGCTCACCCGCCAGCTCAAACCACGCGCCCGGCACCGGGTTGAATGCGCGAACCTGACGCTCGATCTGTTCGGCGGGCAAGTGCCAGTTGATCCGCGCCTCCGCCTTGTCGATCTTGGCGGCATAGGTGATGCCGTCGTCGGGCTGAGGGACCGGCGGATGTGCGCCGAGGTTGCCGAGCACCTCGACCATCAACCGCGCGCCCATGGCGCTAAGCTCGTCGGTGAGCGCGCCCGCCGTCTTGTCGCCGATCGGCGTCGCATCGCGCAACAGCACCGGCCCGGTATCGAGCCCGGCCTCCATCCCCATGATGCACACGCCCGCCGTCGCATCCCCCGCCAGGATCGCCCGCTGAATGGGTGCCGCCCCGCGCCAGCGCGGCAGGAGCGAGGCATGGACGTTCAGACAGCCATAGCGCGGTGCAGCGAGCACAGGCCCCGGCAGGATCAGCCCGTAAGCCGCCACCACCGCGATATCGGCTGCCAGCGCCGCGAATTCTGCCTGTGCGCCCGAATCGCGCAGGGTCAACGGGGTGCGCACGGGAACGCCCATCGCATCGGCGGCGGCGTGGACAGGGGTGGGGTGCAGCCCCTTGCCCCGCCCGGCGGGCCTTGGCGGCTGACTATAGCTCGCGACGATTTCATGCCCGGCGGCGGCCAGCGCGCGTAGCACCGGCACCGAAAATTCAGGCGTTCCCATGAACACAATCCGCATAGCCCTTCCATCAACGCTTGGCAGGGGGCGATGCAACCCCCTATCTGATGGCGATGGCTTCCCCCGAAATCGACGCGCTGACGCAAGCGCTGGCAAAGCTGCCCGGACTTGGCCCCCGCTCGGCGCGGCGCGCGGTGCTGCACCTGCTCAAAAAGCGCGAGACGGCGCTGGAGCCGCTGTTGACCGCGCTCGCCAATGTCGCCGACCGGCTGACGCGCTGTGCGACATGCGGCAATGTCGATACGAGCGACCCGTGCGGGATTTGTGCCGATCCCCGCCGCGACGCGCGCGCGCTGTGCGTGGTGGAGGAAGTGGCCGATTTGTGGGCGCTTGACCGGGCGCGGCTGTTTCCGGGCCGCTACCATGTGCTCGGCGGGAAACTGTCGGCGCTTGATGGGGTGCGGCCGGAGGATTTGAGCATCGACGCGCTGGTCCGTCGGATTGAGGCGGGCGGGATTGACGAAGTCGTGCTCGCGATGAACGCGACGCTGGAGGGGCAGACCACCGCGCATTATCTCGCCGACCGGATTGAGCGATTTGCGGTGCGGGTCACGCAATTGGCCCACGGGTTGCCCGTCGGCGGCGAGCTTGATTATCTGGACGAGGGCACCTTGGCACAGGCGCTGCGCGCGCGCCGTCCGGTTGCGTGACCGTTCCTATGATCGCATGACTTGACGGGTGAGGGCGGCTTTCCTAGCTGAGCCTGATGGCTGTCCTTCCGATCATCGAGATTCCCGATCCACGTCTGCGCACCATTTCCACACCGGTGGAATCGGTGACCGATGAGACGCGCACGCTGATCGCCGATATGTTCGATTCGATGTATGCGGCGCGCGGGATCGGCCTTGCCGCGATCCAGATCGGCGTACCCAGCCGGGTGCTGGTCATCGACCTTCAGGAAGAGGGTGAGGATGGCAAGCCGGTGAAGGCGCCGCGCGTGTTCATCAACCCCGAAATTGTGGACACCGCGCCCGAACTGAGCGTTTATAACGAAGGGTGCCTGTCGGTGCCCGATCAATATGCCGATGTTGAGCGCCCCGCGACCTGCCGAGTGCGCTGGCTCGACGCGCAGGGGGCGGCGCATGACGAACAGCTCGACGGCTTGCTCGCGACCTGTATCCAGCATGAGATGGATCATCTGGAAGGCATTGTGTTCATCGACCATCTTTCGCGGTTGAAGCGCGAAATGGTGCTCAAGAAGCTGGCGAAAGCGCGCAAGGCGGCGGCCTGACGCAAGCGCAGTCAGCCCGGGCGAAACTTCCTCGAACGAAAGGACTATCCGGTGACTGCAAGGCTGTTTGGGATGCCGGGATCGCTCTACACGGCGCGCGCGCGCAGCTATCTCATCAAGCAACGCGTTGATTTTGAAGAAACCATCCCGGCCGATCCCGACTGGTCGGCGATCACACAGCAAATCAGCCGATGGATTATCCCGGTTCTGGTGCTGCCCGATGGCGCGATCATTCAGGATGGCGTCGCGATTATCGACCATTTCGAAGCGATGGGCGCGCGCTTGCCCGCCTACCCGCAAACGCCTGCGCACCGCGCGGTCAGCCATTTGTTCGAGCTGTTCGGGGGCGAGGGGCTGTTGCGCCCGGCGATGCATTATCGCTGGAACTTCGACGCGGAGAATCTGGCGTTTCTGCAACGCGATTTCGTCTGCGGGTTGATGCCGGGGGCAACGGGTGAGGTTGAGGCCGCCGTATTCGGCGCCGCCAGTGGGCGGATGCGCAAGGCGGGCGCAAGCTTTGGCGTTAACGCCGAAACCGCGCCGACGATCGAGGCCAGCTACCGCGCGTTCCTCGACCTGTTCGAGGCGCATCTGGCGGATTATCCCTATCTGCTCGGCGGGCGGCCGACGCTGGGCGATTATGGGTTGATCGGGCCGCTCTATCCGCATCTGGGCCGCGATCCGGCGCCCGCTGCGCTGATGAAGACGCAGTATCACAATGTCTGGCGCTGGGTAGAGCGGATGAACGTGCCGCAGGCGCAGCTTGGCGGGCATGTCGCCAGGGGTGAGGCGCTGATCCCGGATGATGCGGTTCCCGATACGCTCAAGGCGTTGATGCGGTATATCGCCGATGATTTCCTGCCCGAGCTGGCGGTGCATGTGGCGTTCGCCAATGATTGGCTGGCGGCGCGGCCCGATCTGGCGGCGGGAACCAACGGGCTCGAGCGGCCGGGGATGCGCGGCATCGGCATGGCAACGTTCGACTGGCGCGGGCACAGCATTACCACTGCGGTCATGCCTTATCGCTTTTGGTTGCTCGACCGGGTGCGCGCGGCGGCGGCGCCCGTTGCGGCGCTGTTTGAGGAGACCGGGCTGGGGCCGTTGCTCGTGCTTGAGACGCAGCGACCAGTGGAGCGGCATGGCAATCTCGAAGTGTGGGGCGCGCCGCGTTAAGCGGTGACAGACGCAGCGATCGCCGCCAGCGTCGGGGCCGCCCATTCCGCACGACAGATCAACACATCGGGCAGCAACGGATCGGCGCAATTGTAAGCGAGCGGCGTGCCGTCGATCCGCGAGGCATGCAGGCCGGCGGCAATCGCGACGGCGGCGGGCGCGCAATTGTCCCATTCATATTGGCCGCCGGTGTGGAGATAGATTTCGGCGTCACCGCTCAGCACCGCCATTGCCTTGAACCCTGCCGACCCCATCGGGACCAGCACGCCGCCTAACGCCTTTGCGACCGCATCCGCGACGGCGGGCGGGCGCGTGCGGCTGATGACAATGCGGGGCGTGCGTGCGGGCATGGGGGGTAGTGCGGGGGGGTGGAGGCTGCTGAACGTTACCCCCGACGCGGGCAGTGTCACCGCGCCGACCACCGGCACGCCGTCCACCGCCAGCCCGACATGAACCGCGTAATCGCCCAGTCGGTCGGCATAATCGCGCGTGCCGTCGAGCGGATCGATAATCCACACCCGTCGCGCCGCGCAGCGGGCCTTGTCGTCCTCCGCTTCCTCGGAAAGGATGAAGTCACCGGGCCGAGCCGCGCGCAGGCGCGTGAGAATCAACGCGTTGGCTTCCTTATCCCCGCGCCGACCGAGTTCGGCGGGCGGGCAGGTCGCATCGGCCATGATCGAGCGCAGCAACCCGCCCGCCTCCCGCGCAATCGCCTCGGCCAGTACCGCATCGGCGGCAAGATCACTCACAAATCATAGCTCCACACCCCAATGACGTGCTCGACGATACGATCGGCGGCATCCTCGGCGCTTTCGCTGGCGGTGTCGATTCGGATTTCGGGGGATTCGGGTGGCTCATAGGGGCTGGAGATACCAGTAAAGCCCGCAATCTCGCCACGCCGCGCGCGCGCATAAAGGCCCTTTACATCGCGCGCCTCGGCAAGGTCGAGCGGGGTGTCGACAAATATCTCCACAAACTGGTCGGGCGGCACCATGGCGCGCACCAATGCACGTTCGGCGCGAAAGGGCGAGATGAAGGCCGCAATCACGATCAACCCGGCATCCGCCATCAACTTGGCAACGCATCCAGCGCGACGGATGTTTTCCGCGCGATCCGCCGCGCCAAAGCCCAAATCCTGGGTCAGGCCGTGGCGGAGATTGTCGCCGTCGAGCAAGAAAGTGTGCCGCCCCAGCGCGTGAAGCTTTCGTTCGACCAGATTGGCGATGGTGGACTTCCCCGAACCCGACAGGCCGGTCAGCCACAAGATCCGCGGCTGCTGCCCCTTGATCGCCGCGCGCGCGGCGGGGGTTACTTCGGTTGCCTGCCAATGGACATTCTCGGCACGGCGCAGTGCCTTGCGGATCATGCCTGCCGCAACCGTGGTATTGGTCGCGCGGTCGATCAGGATGAACCCGCCCAGCGTCCGGTTGTCGGCATAGGGTTCGAAAATCACCGGCCGGTCGGTCGCGACATCGACGACCCCGACGTCGTTCAGCGCCAGCGTGCGCGCCGCCCGCCGGTCAAGCGTGTTGACGTCAACCACATGATCGGGCGCGCCCAGCGTTGCCGATACGGTCTGGGTGCCGAGCTTCAGCAGATAGGCGCGCCCCGGCAGCATCGGCGTGTCATCCATCCATACCAATGTAGCGGAAAAGCGATCGGCAATCGGCGGCGGAGCCTCCGCAGTCGCAATCACGTCCCCGCGCGAGCAATCGACTTCGTCGGTGAGCGTAACGGTTACCGACTGGCCTGCGACGCCCGCGGCCAGCTCACCGTCCATCGTCACGATCCGGGCAATCCGGCTGGTCCGGCCCGACGGGAGCACGCGCACGGCATCGCCACTATGCACCCGACCGCTGGCGATCTGGCCTGCAAAGCCGCGAAAGTCGAGATTGGGCCGGTTCACCCATTGCACAGGGAGCCGAAACGGGTGCTCCGCGCTGTCCTCGCGATCGATCTCGACCGTCTCCAGATGCGCGATCAGGGTCGGGCCGCGATACCAGGGCATGTTGGGAGCGAGGGTTGCAACATTGTCGCCACGAAACCCCGACAGCGGGATGGCGGTGAAATCCGAAATGCCGCAAGCCTGCGCAAACGCCTGATAGTCGGCAACGATCGCCTCAAAAACACACTGATCATAATCGACCAGATCCATCTTGTTGATAGCCAGCACGATGTGCCGCACGCCCAAGAGTTGGGTCAGATAGCTGTGCCGCCGCGTCTGGGTGAGCACCCCTTTGCGTGCATCGACCAGAATGACGGCCAGGTCGGCGGTCGATGCGCCGGTCACCATATTGCGGGTATATTGTTCATGCCCCGGCGTGTCGGCGACGATGAACTTGCGTCGCTCGGTCGCAAAAAAGCGGTAGGCGACGTCGATGGTGATGCCCTGTTCACGTTCGGCGGCCAGACCGTCGACCAACAACGCAAAGTCGATCGCCTCCCCCTGTGTCCCGAACCGCTCGCTGTCGGCGCGCAGCGCGGCGAGCTGATCGTCGAACACCATCCGGCTGTCATAGAGCAGGCGACCGATCAGCGTCGACTTGCCATCATCGACCGAGCCACAGGTGATGAAGCGGAGCAGCGACTTTTCGGCATGACGCGCCAGATAAGCGTCAATGTCGTCGGCGATCAGCGGATCGGGCGCAAAGCGATCGGCGGCGGTCATCAGAAATAGCCCTCCGCTTTCTTGGTCTCCATGCTCGCGCCGGGGTCCTTGTCGATCACACGGCCCTGCCGTTCCGACGTGGTCGTCAGCAGCATTTCCTGGATGACGTCGCTTAGCGTCGCCGCCCGGCTTTCCACCGCGCCCGTCAGCGGCCAACAGCCGAGCGTGCGAAAACGGACCCAGCGATCGACCAGCGCAACCGGGCGACCCAGCACGGCACGCAACCGTTCGGGATCGTCAGCCATGAAGATTTGCCCGTCCGCTTCATAAGTCGGGCGCAAAGCGCTGAAATAAAGCGGCACGATCTCAATCTGTTCGCGGGCGATATACTGCCAGATGTCAAGCTCGGTCCAGTTGGACAGCGGGAAGATGCGGATGCTTTCCCCTGCATTTGTGCGCGCGTTATACAGCTGCCACAGTTCGGGCCGCTGGCGCTTCGGATCCCAGCGCTGCGCGGCGGAGCGAAAGCTGAATACGCGCTCTTTCGCCCGGCTTTTCTCCTCATCGCGGCGCGCCCCGCCAAAGGCTGCGTCAAAGCCGTGCTCGGCAAGGGCCTGTTTCAACCCTTGTGTCTTCCAAAGCTCGGTGTGGCGGGCGCCGTGGTCGAAGGGGTTGATCGCTTGTGCCACCGCATCGGGATTGCGGTGAACGATCAGCGGCATGGCGGCTGCTGCGGCCGCGCGCGCGCGCAGATCGTACATCGCCTGAAACTTCCACGTGGTGTCAACGTGCAACAGGGGAAAGGGCGGTGGCGCGGGGTAAAATGCCTTGCGCGCCAAGTGCAGCATGACGGCGGAATCCTTGCCGATCGAATAGAGCATCACGGGCCGGTCGGCTTCGGCCACCACTTCGCGCAAGATGTGGATGCTCTCTGCTTCAAGGCGGTCGAGATGGGTCAGCGGCTTGGTCATCGCGGCCCTAATTGGCGCGCGCGCGCCCGACCTGCCACGAAGTTATTGTATTGCTCGCAAAACCATCACTCAAGGTCGCGGCGTTCGACCGAATCGAGAATGCGCGCGCCCGCCATGAACACCG
>PNLG01000101.1 GCA_013822915.1 Sphingomonas sp.
AAGTCCAGACGCCGCCCATTCGCGCTGATTTCAATTAGACAACTAGGAAACTGGCCCAACTAGGCCGCTTGACTGTACGGCTCAGGCCTTTTCAAGCGTGCATTGCAACGGGTGCTGATTCTGGCGCGCGAAATCCATGACCTGGGTGACCTTGGTTTCGGCAACTTCATAGGTAAAAACGCCGCACACGCCGACGCCTTTTTGGTGGACGTGGAGCATCACTCGCGTTGCCTCCTCAATGCTCATGCGAAAAAACCGCTGGAGGCACAGGACGACAAACTCCATCGGCGTATAATCGTCATTGAGCATCAGCACCCGATAGGGCGTTGGCCGTTTGGTGCGCGCGCGCGTGCGCGTGGCAATGCCAAGGCCCGTGCCCTCGTCCTCATCCCGGCGCTCGGCCATAGCGAGGGGTGGCTCCGACGGAATCAACTGGGGGGGCGCATCGGTCATCTACGATCGAAAATATGGCACCCGGGGGGGCAAGAGCAATAGGCCAGCGACCGGAATCTAACCGATCCCCTAAAGGATGACGAAAAAAGGCGGCGATTCGCGATTGAACCGCCGCCCCATTTTCGTTTGTGCCAAGGTGGCGATCCGCTTACGCGGCGGTCTTCACCTTTTCAGCCGCAACCGCAACGCGGTTCGACAGCGGCTGCGCAACATCACCAGCCAGCTTCAGCATCGCTTCGGTGTTCTTCGACGTTTCAGCAACCAGCGAGTCAAACGCGGTGCGGACCAGCTCGCTCTGAAGCTTCATGAAATCGGCCGGGGTCTTCACCGACGCCATGTTGCGCATCGCTGCGGTCGCACCTTCAAAGCTCTTGCGCGTGAATTCGGCGGCGTCCTGGCCGATCGTTTCCATGCCCTTTGCGGCAATCTTCGACGATTCGACGATCGCTTCGACATTGCCCTTACCGAACTCGTTCATGTCGGCGATCATCTGCGTGCTCTTTTCAACGGCCGCCTTGGTGCGGTCGTTCATGTCAGCAAACAGAGCCTGGGTCTTTTCCGTGACGGTGTGCAGTGCGTTTTCCATGGTCAGTACCTTTTTGGTTGAGGTGGTCGGGACGGGAGCCGATGCGGCGGGCGCCGCAACGGCAGACGGAGTAACAGGGGCCGGAGCGACAGGAGTAGCCACCGCCACGGCTTCAATCGGAGCCGGAGCCGGAGTTTCGACCGCCACAGGTGTTTCGACCTGAACCGGGGTCGCCACCGGCGCGACATCGGCAACGATCGGCGCGATCGTGGGCGCAACCGGCGCAGCGGGCTTTGCAGTCGCGCGCGGACGGCTGACTTTCGGTGCAGTCGGCTTTACTGCAGCCGACGCGGGCAGTGCCGACTCTGCAACTGTTGCAGCCTTCGCGACCGGCTTGGTCGCACCGGTCGACTTAACGGCCGATTTTGGTTCCTTGCTTGCCATTACGGGCTCCATCTAGCACCATGCTGCGCTGCAATATATGCGCACAAGACTTCCGAATCAAGTAGTTTTGTGCATTGCAGCAAAAATGTAATAGGGGCGCAAACATCGCGGTAAAATAAGGGTTTTATCTCGTCTTCACATAATCCCCCGGCGCATCGCACACCGATTTCAGCTTGCCCTTGCCCGGAATCCGCGCGCCCTTTGCCGCGACCATCGCGTCGCCATGCCCGCGCACCCATTCGATCCAGTCGGGCCACCAGCTCCCCTTGGTCTCGACGGCGCCAGCGACGAAATCGGCAAGCGTGCCGGAGAGCAGGGGGTTGGTCCAATATTGATATTTGCCCGCCGCCGGCGGATTGACGACGCCGGCAATATGTCCCGATCCGGCAAGCACAAACTTCATCGGGCCGGAAAATTGGCGCGTCAGTTGCCACACACTTTCCGGCGGCGCGATATGATCTTCACGACCCGCCTGAATATAACTCGGCGTCGTGACGACGCGCAGATCAATCGGCGTGCCCGCAATGCTGAGCGCGCCCGCCTGCACCAATAAATTATCCCGGTAGAGGTCGCGCAGATAGCTCAAATGCCATTTGCTGGGGAGGTTGGTAGTGTCGCCATTCCAATGAAGCAGATCGAACGGCACATAATCCTGACCCATCAGATAGTTATTGGTAACGTAATTCCAGATCAAGTCACGCCCGCGCAACAGGTTAAACGTCAGCGCCATGTAACGACCGTCGAGATAACCATCTCCCGATACTTGTTCGATGATTTTCAATTGATCGTCATCAACGAAATTCAGCAGTTCACCCGCGCGGGTGAATTCGACTTGCGCGGTGAAAAACGTCGCGCTTCGGACCTTGTCGGCCTGCCCGCGCGCGGCCAGCACGGCCAGCGTCGCGGCCAGTGTGGTGCCCGCCACGCAATAGCCGATAGTATGGATGGCATCGACCTTCAGCACGTCGCGGATCGTGTCGATCGCATCAATCTGCCCGGCCTCGACATAATCGTCCCAGGTCACGTCCTTCATCGATGCATCGGCCGATCGCCACGACACCATGAACACGGTCAACCCCTGATCGACCGCCCATTTGATGAAGCTTTTCTCTGGCGTCAAATCAAGAATATAGAAACGGTTGATCCAGGGCGGAAAGATGACCAATGGCGTCTCGATCACGTTTGTCGTTGTCGGACTATATTGAATGAGTTCGTAAAGCGGCGTGCGCTTGATGACTTTACCTGGCGTAGTCGCGATATTGCCGCCGACTTCGAACGCATTCGGATCGGTATGCGTTAACTGACCCTTGTTCAAATCGGCAAGCATGTTTTGCATGCCGTTGAGCAGGTTTTCGCCCCCCGTCTCCATGGTGCGGGCAATAACCAGCGGGTTGGTAGCGGGGAAATTGCTGGGGCTCATCGCCTCGACAATGTTGCGGGTGGCAAAGCGCAGCTTCTCGCGCTGCGCTGCATCAAGCCCGTCGAGCGCATCCACCCCGCGCTGGACATGATCAGACATCAGCAGATAGCTTTGCCGGATCCAGTCAAACACCGGATTGTCGCGCCATGCAGCGTCCTTGAACCTTTTGTCCTTCGCGTGGGCGGGGTCTTCGGGCTCCACCGGGGCATCGGCGGGCGCCAGAAACCGGCCCCACAACTTCATGCTGTCGGCCCAGAAATCGCGCGCCCGCTCGATCGTGCGCGGGTCGGTAAAGCCCGGGATGATCGGCACGGCGGGATTTTCCTCAATCGTCTGCAACCCGGCCTCCAGCATCATCTGCTGCGTTCGGCCCATTACCCAGGTCCAGTGCTGCATATCCTCAAGGCTGGGGATCGGCAGCGGCTGCGGCGCCGAAGATGACGGGGGAGCGGGCGACGGCGGTGGGGAGTCGGGTCCGGCCATATTATCCTCTTCCGATTGATCGCGGTCGGCCGCGATTCTTGTGATTTGCTCCAAGCTTGCACAATCACTAGCATCTGCAAGTCGCCGGGACGAGGGGGGTTGCAGGCGCATAGCCTGGCCGCGCCGGGCAGATTGGTCGCAACACCGCGCAGCACGACAAGATTTGGCAAAAGGGAGTGAACGGGTTCAAATGTCCGACGAATTCTACCGCATGAAGCGCTTGCCGCCCTATGTCATTGCCGAAGTCAATGCGATGCGCGCGACCGCCCGGGCAGGCGGGGAGGATATTATCGACCTGGGCATGGGCAATCCCGATTTGCCGCCGCCACCGCATGTCATCGAAAAACTGTGCGAAGTCGCGGCCAAGCCCGATGCCCATGGCTATTCGGCGTCGCGCGGGATTCCGGGCTTGCGCCGCGCGCAGGCCAATTATTATGGTCGCCGCTTTGGCGTGGACGTGGATCCCGACCGCGAAGTCGTGGTGACAATGGGGTCGAAGGAGGGCTTGGCGAGCCTGGCCACCGCGATCACAGCGCCCGGCGATGTCGTGCTCGCCCCCAATCCCAGCTACCCCATTCACACTTTCGGCTTCATCATCGCCGGGGCCGCCATCCGCAGCGTGCCGACCACGCCCGACGACGCCTATTGGGAAGCGCTTGACCGCGCGATGGCCTTCACCGTGCCGCGCCCCAGCGTGCTTGTCGTCAATTACCCGTCCAACCCGACGGCGGAGACGGTTGACGTCCACTTTTACGAACGGCTGGTGGGCTGGGCGCGGGAGAATAAGGTCTGGCTGATCTCTGACCTCGCCTATTCCGAACTCTATTATGACGGAAAACCGACCGCGTCGATCCTGCAAGTGGCCGGCGCAAAGGATGTGGCGGTCGAGTTTACCTCGCTGTCGAAAACCTATTCGATGGCGGGGTGGCGGATTGGGTTTGCGGTGGGCAACCCGCAATTAATCGCGGCGATGACGCGGGTGAAATCCTATCTCGATTACGGCGCCTTCACCCCGATTCAGGCGGCTGCCTGCGCCGCGCTCAATGGCCCGCAGGATATTGTCGCGGCGAACCGCGCGCTTTACCACCACCGCCGCGACGTGCTGGTCGAAAGCTTTGCGCGGGCCGGGTGGGAGGTGCCAGCGCCTGCTGCCTCCATGTTTGCCTGGGCACCGCTCCCGCCAGCGCTTGCCCATCTCGGCAGCCTGGAATTCAGCAAGCAATTGCTGACCGAGGCCAAGGTCGCGGTCGCGCCCGGCGTTGGCTATGGCGAAAATGGCGAGGGCTATGTGCGGATCGCGCTGGTCGAAAATGAACAGCGCTTGCGGCAAGCGGCGCGCAACATCCGCCGCTATCTTCAGTCGATGGGGGTGAATACCGCCGCGGGTGCCCGCGACGCGAGCTGATCGCGGCTTGACCATAGCGGCGCGGCCCGGCATCGCCCGCGCCATGTCACGTCCCGGTTTCCAATTCTCCACCCGCTTCAAAGTCCGCTATGCCGAAATCGACGGGCAGCGGATCGTGTTCAACTCGCGCTATCTGGAATATGCCGATTATGCGGTTGGCGAATTTTGGGAATGGAGCGGGATGGATGATCTTGGCCCCGCCTGGACTTCAGCCGAATTTCACGTGCGCCACACCGAAATCGACTATCTGAAACCCTTTGTGATGGGTGACGAGGTCGAGGCGTTTGTGCGGATCGAGCGCGTCGGCACGACAAGCCTGACCCAGCGGTTCGAGCTGTGCCATGCGGCAACCGGGGAATTGCACTGCGCGATTGAGATGGTGATTGTTCATGTCGCCGATCTGGGTGGGCGACCCGCGCCAATCACGGGCGAGGTTCGTGCCACGCTGGCGCGGCTGGCCGAGCGATAGAATCGGTCTTCCGTTACCCTGAAATCGGGGCGGCACCCGCCACCTCTTCGGGCAGCGCCCATACCAGATCGCCCTTGCGCAACACGCGCCCGTCCCAGCCATGGACTTCGACTTGCAGAATCGGGCGCCGGTCGCGTTCATCGACCAGCACCGGGGTTGCGACGACGCCCGTTTCCCAGCGTTCGCCCCATTGGCGCAGCGCAACCATGGTGGGGAGCAGTGCCGCGCCCTTTTCCGTCAGCCGATATTCGATTTTGCGCCGGTCATCGGCCATGGCCTCGCGCTTCAAAATCCCGTGCTCGACCAGCCGGGCGAGCCGGTTGGCGAGAATGTTGCGGGCAATCCCCAGCTCGGACTGAAATTCCTCAAAATGGAACAGGCCGTTGAATGCCGCGCGCAAAATCAGGAACGACCAGCGCTCGCCCATCGCCTCCAACGCGGCCGGAAGGCTGCATTCCGCGAGTTCGCGCAGTGGCTCTCTGAGCTTTTCATTCATCAGGCCCGCCTTCCTATCGCATTTTGCCGATCGTGCGACGAAAATGTAAGTTTCTAGTTGCAACGAAAAACTTAGTCGACTAAGTAGCGGTTCGCAACCTAATTCGGATCTCAGGGCGACATTCCCCAGGCGCCCGATCAACGGAGGAAAATATGACCCGCTTGTTCCCCATCGCCGCCCTTGCTGCCTCGTTCATGGCAATTGTCCCGGCCACCGCGCAGACCAGCGGCTATTATGCGGCGACGCCCGCCACCGCTCCCACCAAGAACACGCTCATTACCGCAGGCACGCTGTGGAAGTGCGCCGACGGCGTGTGTGGTGCAGCCAAGAGCACGCAGCGCGATGTCATCATGTGCCAGATGGTCGCCCAGCGCATCGGCAAGCTGAACGCGTTCACCGTTGCCGGCGCCGCGTTCGACGAAGCCACGCTTGCCAAGTGCAACACCGTCGCGCGTTAAGGCTCGACTGCAAGTAGTTGTTGCAAAGCAGCAGCACGCGGCCCCACATTGGTCGCGTGCTGCGCCAATATGAACTTGTCGATCGGGTCTTAAGCTACGATCCCAACGCCGACGAGGCGCTGCTAAACCGCGCCTATGTGTTTTCGCTCCAGGCGCACGGATCGCAAACGCGCGCGTCGGGCGATCCCTATTTCAGCCACCCGATCGAAGTGGCGGGCATCCTCACCGACCTGCGGCTCGACGACGAAACAATCGCGACGGCGATTCTCCACGACACGATCGAGGATACGGTCGCGACACCCGCCGAAATCCAGCGGCTGTTCGGCGACAATGTCGCGCGCATGGTCGACGGCGTGACGAAGCTGTCCAAGATCGAGGCGCAGACCGAAAGCGAGCGCGCCGCCGAAAATCTGCGCAAATTCCTGCTCGCCATGTCGGACGACATCCGGGTGCTGCTGGTCAAGCTCGCCGACCGGCTGCACAATATGCGCACGCTCCACCACATCAAGAATGAGGACAAGCGCCGCCGCATCGCGCGCGAGACAATGGATATCTATGCGCCGCTCGCCGAACGCATCGGCATGTATGAATTCATGCGCGAAATGCAGAGCCTCGCCTTTCGTCAGCTTGAGCCCGACGCCTTTTCGTCGATCACCAAACGGTTGGAGCTGCTGAACGCGGGCGATGGTGACCGCATTGCCAAGATCGCGTCGTCGATGCGCGCACTTTTGCTGCGTCACGGGGTGGAGGCCGATGTTTGGGGCCGCGAGAAACACCCCTATTCGATCTGGCGCAAGATGAGCGAACGCCATATCAGCTTTGAGCAACTTTCCGACATCATGGCGTTTCGCGTGATCGTGCCCAATGAAGAGGATTGCTACCGCGCGCTTGGCCTCATCCATCGCCGTTGGCCGACAGTCCCGATGCGGTTCAAGGATTATATCTCGACCCCGAAGCGCAACGGCTATCGTTCGCTCCACACCACGATCATGCACGCGGAAAATACCCGCGTCGAAATCCAGATTCGCACCGCCGAAATGCATGCCGAGGCCGAGCATGGGCTGGCTGCGCACTGGGCCTATAAGCAGGGCAAGCTGCGCCCCGACACGCAGGTGCGCTGGATCGCCGACCTGGTCGAAATTCTGGACGCCGCAGAAAGTGCCGAGGAGCTGCTCGAACACACGAAGATGGCGATGTATGCCGACCGGATTTTCGCCTTTACCCCGCGCGGCGAGCTGATCCAATTGCCCAAGGGGGCAACGCCGATCGACTTCGCCTATGCGCTCCACACCGATCTGGGCGATCAGGCGGTGGGCGCCAAGATCAACGGGCGCGTCGTGCCGCTGCGCGCGCCGATCGACAATGGCGATCAAGTCCAGATATTGCGGTCAAAGGCACAGCGCCCCCAGCCGCAATGGCTGAACTTTGCGATCACCGGCAAGGCGCGCGCCGCGATCCGCCGCCATTTACGGATCAAGGAACGCGCAGAAGCGCAGGCGCTTGGCAAGAAACTCTATGACCAGATCGTGCGGCGGCTGCCAACTGCGCTTGCCGAAGACGCACTCGATACGGCGACGCGGCGGCTGAAACTGGCCGATAGCGCGGCGTTGATGGAAGCAATCGCCCGGCGCCGCTTCACCGATGCCGAGGTCATGGACGCGCTGATGCCCGGCGCCTCCGCCGTGCTGGGCGATGCGGGGCCGGCCGCCGCTCTTGCGCCCATTTCGATCAAGGGGCTGACGCCCGGCGTCGCCTTTGACCTCGCCGAATGTTGCCACGCGGTGCCCGGCGACCGCATCGTTGGCCTGCGCCGCCCGAATGAGGGGATTGAGGTCCACAAGATCGACTGTGCAACGCTCAAGGACAGCGACGATGCCGATTGGGTCGATCTTGCCTGGGGCGACCGCAACGAAGGCGCCGTCGCACGCATCGCGGTGCAGCTCAAGAACGAGCCCGGCGCGCTTGGCGTGGTGGCGACGATCATCGGCGCGCACAAGGCGAACATCATCAACATGCGGCTCGACAATCGCGATACCGGCTATCACACCAATGTGATCGATATCGAAGTGCGCGACCTGACCCACCTCACCCGGCTGATCGCCGCCCTGCGCGCCGCCGACGCGGTCAGCGCGGTCGAGCGGGGGTGATCCCCGGTTGCCTCTCGGTTGCGCATCGCTATTCGAATGTGGGAGCTTAACCGGGAGAAACATCATGGATCGTCGTCGCTTTCTTGTCTCAAGCAGCACGGCGATGGCCGCGATCTCCGTCTCGGGGTTCATGCCGACGGCCCTTGGCGCCGCCGGCGATGCGGCGCCCGGCGACGCGGCGATGAACGCGCTGTTCGACAAGATCTTCAACGCCAATATCGACGACAGCCCCGAAAATGCGACGCAGCTTGGGCTCGACAATGGCGCGCGCGCCGCGCTGAAAGGCAAGCTCAACGACCGATCGGCGGCAGGGCGTGACGCGGATCTGGCGCGCGCGAAGCAAGCAATTGCGGACATCACCGCGATCGACCCCGCCACGCTGTCCAAAGACGGCAAGCTCAACCGCGAAGTCGTCCTTTATTCGCTGAACAGCGGGATTACCGGGCCGCTGAAATACAATATCGGCAGCGTGCAGCGCCCGTATCGCATTTTCCAACAGGGCGGGGCCTATTTCTCGATCCCCGATTTCCTGTCCTCGTCGCACACGATCCGGAATGCCGCCGATTGCGACGCCTATCTGTCGCGCCTCGAAGCCTTTGGCACCGCACTTGACCAGGATAGCGCGATGCAACGGGCAGAGGCGGCGCGCGGCTATGTCGCCCCCGATTTCTCGCTCGACCTGACGCTGGGGCAAATGGCGAAGCTGCGCAGCGCCGCGCCCGAGGTTAGTTCGATGGCAACCTCGCTGGCGACACGGGCCAAGGCCGCCGGGATCGACGGTGATTGGGGCACGCGCGCGGCGAAGATCATTGCCGACACCGTCTATCCCGCGCTCGAACGGCAAATCGCGCTGGTCAAAGGCCTGCCGCGCCGCGCGGAGGCCGGGCTATGGGCGCTGCCAAAGGGTGACGCAATCTATGCCGACGCGCTGAAGGCGGCGACCACCACCAATTTCACGCCTGATGAAGTCCATCAATTAGGGCGTCAGCAAGTCGCCGAAATCAGCGCCGAGCTCGACAAAATCCTGCGCGCGCAGGGGCTGACGCAAGGCAGCGTCGGCGCGCGGCTGACCGCGCTCAACCAGCGGCCCGAGCAGCTTTACGCCAATACCGCCGAGGGTCGCGCCGAGCTGATCGCCGGGCTGAACGAGGGGGTGAAAGCGATGCGCGCCAAGCTGCCGCAAGCGTTCATCAACCCGCCGCAAGCGCCGCTTGAGATTCGCGCCGTGCCGGTCGAGATTCAGGATGGCGCCTCGAACGGCTATTACCGGCTGGCCTCGCTCGATGGGTCGCGGCCGGCGATTTACTTCATCAACCTGAAGGATGTCGGCGACTGGCCGAAATACACCCTGCCCTCGCTGACTTATCATGAAGGGGTGCCGGGGCATCACACGCAGCTTGCGACTGTGGCTGGCCTGAAAACGCCGCTGCTGCGCCGGTTTTCGTTTTTCGGCGCCTATTCGGAAGGCTGGGCGCTTTACGCTGAACAAGTCGCCGACGAGCTTGGCGGCTATGCCAGCCCGGTGGAGCGCGCCGGTTACCTGCAAAGCTTCCTGTTCCGCGCCGCGCGCCTGGTTGCCGACACCGGGCTCCACGCCAAGCGCTGGACCCGCGAACAGGCGACCGATTATTTCGTCGAAACGGTCGGCTTTGCGCGGCCCCGATCGCTGCGCGAGATCGAACGCTATTGCACGCAAGCCGGCCAGGCGTGCAGCTATAAAATGGGGCATATCAGCTGGCTGCGCGCACGCGACAATGCCAAGCGCATTTTGGGCGACAAGTTCGACCTCCGCCAATTCCACGAAGTGCTGCGCGATGGCGCAGTGCCGCTGACCATCCTCGAACGGCTGGTCGAGGAACGGGCGCGGGCCGCCGTATAGCGGGCACTTTGCGGCGGGCGATTTGATCGCTAGACCGGGCGCGATGAACCGTCCCGCCCTTTCCGTCGTAGTGCCCTGTTATAATGAGGAGGCCAATCTCGACGTGCTGCACGCGCGCGTGTCGGCAGCGGCGCAGGCAGCGGTGGGTGCGGATTATGAGATTATCTTCGTCAATGACGGGTCGAAGGATGCAAGCTGGCCTGTCATGCAGCAGATTGCCGCCGCCGACCCGCATCTCGTCGCGATCAACCTGTCGCGCAATCACGGCCACCAACTCGCGCTGACGGCGGGGCTTGACCTGTGCTGTGGCGCGCAAATCCTGATCATTGATGCTGATTTGCAGGATCCGCCCGAATTGCTGAGCGACATGCGCGCGACAATGGCGACGCAGGGCGCCGATGTCGTCTATGCGGTGCGCCGCCGCCGCGAGGGCGAGACCTTTTTCAAGAAGGCCACCGCCGCCGCCTTTTACCGCGTACTCGACCGCGTCACCGATACGCCGATCCCGCTCGACACGGGCGATTTCCGGCTGATGAGCAGGCGCGCGCTCGACGCGCTGCTGAGCTTGCCCGAACAGGCGCGTTTCATCCGCGGGATGGTGGCGTGGATCGGCTTTCGCCAGGTGCCGTTCGTTTATGACCGCGCGGAGCGGCATGCGGGGGAGACCAATTATCCGCTGGGCAAGATGATCCGGCTCGCGCTTGACGCGGTCACCGGATTTTCAACCGCGCCGCTGCGCTTTGCCAGCCATGTCGGCCTCGCGCTGACGGCCGCATCGCTGTTGCTGCTGGTCTATATCGCGATCGGCTTTGTCACGGGGACCACAGTGCAGGGCTGGACCTCGACGATGCTGGTGGTGGTG
>PNLG01000393.1 GCA_013822915.1 Sphingomonas sp.
TTGCTGACCGATCCCGTCGAAGCGCATGACTGGCTCCACAACTCGCTCGCGCGGTCGGAAGCGACGATCAACTCGCAGCTCAATGGCGGCCTCGCGTTCCTTGCGACCGTCGGCGCGACGGCGCCGTTCATCGGCCTGTTCGGCACCGTGGTCGGCATTTACCGCGCGCTCATCAAGATCGGCTCGTCGGGCGATCCGTCGATCGACAAGGTTGCCGGCCCGGTGGGTGAAGCGCTCATCATGACCGCGCTTGGTCTTGTCGTCGCGGTGCCGGCGGTGCTTGCCTATAACTGGCTGCAGCGCCGTAACAAGGCGATCGCCGAAGACCTGTCGTCCTTCTCGAACGACGTGCTCGGCTTCCTCGCCTCGAACGGCGCGCTGCGTCCCAAGGCGATCGCCAAGAAGGCGGCGCCCGCCAAAGTCACGACGCCGACCAAGCCGACGGCGGCCTGATTTGCCGGTTTCCCGTGTCCCATGCTCCTTTGGGGGCATGGGGCCGGGCAGTAACATGGCAGCACTGGCTGATCGAACAAGTATAGGAATGCTGCAATGGCGATAAATGTTGGCTCCGGCGGTGCCGATAAGCCCCTATCAGACATTAACACGACGCCGCTCGTCGACGTCATGCTGGTGATGTTGATCATCTTTCTGATCGCGGTTCCGGTCGTGGTGCAGAACGTCAAGGTGAAGCTGCCCGACGTGCGGTTCGAGGCGACGGCGACCAAGCCCGAAAACGTGTCGCTCGTGGTGCGTGGCGGGCCTGCGGGCGAGTGTGAGGTGTATTGGAACCGCACGCCGGTCACGTCGAAGGAATTGCTTGACCGCGCGGTTGCCAAGCTGAAGGCCGAGATTGAGCGTCAGGGTGGCCCGAACGCCCCCGGCGTCGAATTGCCCGAAGCACATATTCGCGGCGACGTCGACACGCCTTATCGCTGCATCGGCGGCACGATTTACACGATGCAGCAGGCGGGTTTTGCCAAGGTCGGCTTTATTTCCGAGCCGCCGCCACAGGGCACCACCGAACGCTGATCCGCGCGCGACCAGAATGACAATAGGGAGTTTCAGATTATGGCGATGAGCGGCGGCTCCGATGATGGTGAGCCGATGATGGAAATGAACACGACGCCGTTGATCGACGTCTTGTTGGTGCTCATCATCATGTTCATCATTACCCTTCCGATCCAAACCCATGCGGTGAAGGTCGATCTTCCGCAAAATGATCCGCGGAACCAGACGATCATCAACACCGACAAGAACAAGATCTCGATCGATCCGGCCGGGATCGTGGCGTTTAACGGCCAGCCGGTGGACGATACGACGTTGAAGCAATTGCTGGTGCAGACGACGACGCTTGATCCGGAACCGGAACTGCATTTCCAGCCTGATCCGACCGCGCGCTATGAAGTGGTCGACCGGATTCTGGCGGTGGTGAAGGATTCAAAGGTCACCAAGCTCGGCTTCATTGGAAATGAGCAGTATCGCAACGATTTCTGATCGTTTGATGCGCTAAGATGTGGGGGGCGGTGCCGATGGCGCTGCCCCCTTCTTGTTGCTGCCCTATGCTGAGGGCGCGCGCCGGGTGCCGTCGGTCGCGGTCACAAGCGGGGCAGGGTGACCCCGCGCTGCCCCATATATTTGCCGGCGCGGTCGGCATAGCTGACTTCGCAGGGTTCATTGCCCTGCAGGAACAGAAACTGGCAAGCGCCCTCATTGGCATAGATGCGCGCGGGCAGCGGCGTGGTGTTAGAAAACTCCAGCGTCACATGCCCCTCCCACCCCGGTTCGAGCGGGGTGACATTCACGATGATGCCACACCGCGCATAGGTCGACTTGCCCAAGCAAATGACGAGCACGTCGCGCGGCACCCGAAAATATTCGACCGTGCGCGCGAGCGCAAAGCTGTTGGGCGGGATGACGCAGCAATCGGTCTTGCGGTCGACAAAGCTGTTCGAATCAAAATTCTTCGGATCGACGATCGCGGAATCGACGTTGGTGAAAATCTTGAACTCGTCCGATACCCGCGCGTCATAGCCATAGGAGGACAGGCCATAGCTGATACAGCCGTCTCGCTTCTGGCTTTCGACAAAGGGTTCGATCATCCCCGTGGCAAGCGCCTGCTCGCGGATCCAGCGATCGGACATGATGGACATCGGATTTTCCCAAAAGACTGACGTTGCGGTAAAGCTTTCGCGGGTCCCCCGGCAAAGTGCAAGCCGCCGGGTGGATCGCGCCGGTCAGCGCGCGACGTCAGGCCATCCCCAAATTCGCCGGGCCGAACGCATGGGGGAGGAGTGCTGACAGCATGAAGCTCGCCGCCGCATCGCCGCTGCCGCCCGCGCAGTGGATCATCAGGTCGCGCCCGCCCATTTGGGCGGCTTCGTTGAGCACTTGGCGGCAACGGCCACACGGTGTCACCGGGGCGGTGCCCTGTAACCCGTCCGGCCCGATCATGCCGCCAACCACGCCGACCGCGACGATCTCCGCCAGCCGTCCGGCGGCATTCGCTGTGGCGACGGCCACGGTCTCGGCGCACAGCGACAGGCCGTAGCTGGCATTTTCAAAATTCGCCCCCGTCACGATGCTGCCATCGCTCAGCAGGAGCGCGGCGCCGACATGAAAGCGCGAATAGGGCGCGTGCGCGTGTGCGGCGGCGGCGCGGGCAGCGGCGATCAGGCGTTCGGCATCGGACGGGGCGCTCATCGTATCATCCCTTGATGTGGAGCACGCAGATCAGCGTGAACAGGCGGCGCGCGGTGTCGAAATCGACCTCGATCTTGCCCTCCAGCCGTTCTTTGAGCAATTCGGCGGCTTCGTTGTGGATGGCGCGGCGCGCCATGTCGATCGTCTCGATCTGCTGCGGCGTCGCGGCGCGGATCGCCTGATAATAGCTGTCGCAAATCGCGAAATAATCCTTGATAGGCCGCCGGAACCGGCCAAGCGCTAGAACCAGCGTCTCAAGCGGGGTCGCGTCTTCGCGCGCAATCGCAATGGCCAGCCGCCCTTCCTCAACGCTGAGGCTGATCCGATACGGCCCCGCATAGCCATCAGCGTGATCGCGCAGCGGCTTGAAAAAATTGCCTTCGATCAGATCGAAAATGGCAATGCGGCGCTCCTGCTCGATATCGGCGCTGCGCCACAGGATCGTATGCTCATCGAGCGCGATGTCGATGATCCGGGGATCGGTCATGCATTTGCCTATCGGGCCAATGCGCGCGCGAATCAACGGCGAAGCGCGGGCGCACTTATCCACCGCATTATTGACCGGCGCGCCTTGATCGCGCGGGCTGGTGCGCAGAAAAGGCGCGCATGGCCACATTTCCCGTCGATCCTGCGCCGCTTGCCGCTGTCCCCAAGTTGCTGCCGCAAAATGTGGAGGCAGAGGCTGCACTCCTCGGCGCGATGATGATTGATGAACGGATCGCCGATGACATCGCCGACCGGCTGAGCGAGGATCATTTTTTCGAACCCGTGCACAGCCGGATTTTCGCGGCGATCAAGCGCATCCGCAAAGAGGGGATGAAGGCGACACCGCTAACGCTGCGGCCGATGTTCACCGAAGACCTGGGGATGCGCGCGCTGGGCGGCCCTGCCTATCTTGCGCAATTGACGGGCAGCGGCGCGGGGCTGATCGGCGCGCGGGATTTCGCCAAGCAAATCTACGATCTGGCGATGTTGCGCACGCTGGTGGCGGTCGGACGTGACATGGTCGAACGCGCGACCGACACGTCGGAGGAAATCAATCCGCGCAAACAGGTCGAAGAAGCCGAAGAAGCCCTGTTCAAGGTTGCGGCCGACAACACGACCGAAACCTCGGTCAAGAGCTTTGGCCAGGCCGCAACGCTCGCCATCGGCATGGCGGAGCGTGCGCAAAATGCCGGGGGCAATTTGTCGGGGATCACCACCGGGCTCGAGTCGATCAATGCCAAGACCGGGGGGATGCACAAGTCCGACCTCATGATCCTGGCCGGGCGCCCCGGCATGGGCAAAACATCGCTTGCCACCAACATCGCGTTCAACGCGGCGCAGCGTTACATGCGCGATCTTGAAGACGGGATTGCGGCCGATCGATCAGTCGGCACAAAGGTCGCATTTTTCAGCCTGGAAATGTCGGCCGATCAGCTTGCGACCCGCATTCTGGCCGAACAATCGCGGATCAGTTCGGAAAAGCTGCGCATGGGCAATCTCACCAAGGCCGAAATGCAGCGGCTGGTGCAGGCGTCGATCGAACTCCAGAATCTGCCACTTTACATTGACGACACGGCTGGCCTGTCGATCAGTGCGCTGCACACCCGGATGCGGCGGTTGCAGCGCAAGCATGACAATGAAATCGGGCTGGTCGTGGTGGATTACCTCCAGCTGTTGAGCGGGAGCGGGGCGCGCGCGAGTGATAACCGGGTGCAGGAAATTTCAGAGATCAGTCGCGGGCTGAAAACGATGGCGAAGGATCTCGGTGTGTCGGTGCTGGCGCTGTCGCAGCTCAGCCGCGCGGTCGAAAGTCGTGAGGATAAGAAGCCGATGCTTTCGGACCTGCGCGAGTCGGGCTCGATCGAGCAGGACGCCGATATTGTGATGTTTGTGTATCGCGAGGATTACTATCTGGCGATGCAGGAACCGACCAAGCCCATGGCGGATAGCAACGCCACCGTATCGCAAAAACATGCGGAATGGACCACGCGGTTTCAGGAAGCTGCCGGACTGTCCGAACTCATCATCGCCAAGCAGCGCCACGGTGCGACGGGCAGCGTCAAAATGCTGTTCGAGTCCGAATTCACGCGCTTCAGCGATTATGCCGGGCCCGGATGAGCCGTCCGGTCAGGGTCGGCGCATCGGGGGATTGCGCCCGGTTTCGATCATCAGGCTCGCCAGCAGGTAAAGCCGCGGGGTCAGCGAACCAAGCTCCAGATACTCCTCCTCCGAATGAAAGCCGCCGCCGACCGGGCCCAGCCCGTCAAGCGCCGCCACTCCGCCCTCATAAGCGAGCGCCGATTCGGATGCGCCACCATTGCCGCCGCGGGTGATCGTCAGCCCGGCATCGCGGTAAATCCGTTCGGCCATCGCCGCGAGGGCCGCGGTCTGCGGATTTTCGGGCAGCGGGGGAAAGCTGATCTCGCGCCGCACGCTGACGGCGGTGTCGGGGATGATGGTGTTGGCGGCGTTCTCGCGCAATGTCGCCTCGACCGCGTCGCCCTGCGCCTTTTCGCGGATGCGCACGTTGAAGGTCGCCTTCGCATCCTCTGGAATGATGTTGTACCGGCTGCCCGCGCTCATCAGGGTCAGATTGGCGGTAACGCCATCGCCGGTTTTGGGCAGGCGGTCGGCGAGTGCGATTTGGTGAACCAGCTCGAGCGCGGCATTGCGGCCAAGCTGTGGCGCGACCCCGGCATGGGCGGGACGGCCCTTGACGCTGATGTCGAATGAATTGCTGCCCTTGCGCCATACGGTCATCACATCGGGGGCGTCGCCGGGTTCCAGATTGAATTCCACATCAGCCTCCCCGACCAGCTTGGCGATCAGCGCGCGCGTGCCCGGCGATCCGCGCTCTTCCGACGTTTCAACCAGGAAAGTGATCGACGCAAAATCATCGATCTTCAGCATCTTGAGTAGTTTTATTGCCATGACTCCCTCGACCACGCCGCCCTTCTCGTCGGCGACGCCGGGGCCATAGGCGCGGGTGGCATCGGTGCGGAACGGTCGCTTGGCGACGGTGCCGGGCTCGAACACGGTGTCGGTATGCGCGATCAGCAGGATGCGCCCCTTGCCGCGCCCGGTGAGGGTTGCGACAAGATTATCGGGATAGGCCGGGTTTTCCGCCGCGATCATCGCGACGGTCAGCCCGAGCGCGCGCAGCTCGCCCGCGACGAGTTCCTGCGCACGCTGGCCGCCAATCTTGTCGCCGGTGCCGGAATCGATATTGACCAGCCGTTCGAGCAGCGCGAGCTGTTCGCCCCGCAGCTTTTCGGCCGTTTGCCACACCGGGCCCGCCTTGCCCTTGGGGGCCGCCCAAGCAGGCGCAGCGATGAGCGCGGTGGCGAGCAGAAACGGTAACAGGCGCATCGAAACCCTCCCAATTGGAATGTCCGTCCAATTGTGGCGCGCGCGCACGCCGACGTCCAGTTTTTGCGTCGACGCGCGCACTCGGCTAAGCGGTGCGGCATGACGATTTATACCCGATTTACTGCTCATCTGAACGCAGCGCTCGACCGGATCGAACCGCTGGCCGCGCTCGATCGCCGCGCGGTCACGGTCGAGCCGCCGCGCGATGCCAGCCATGGTGATCTCGCGACCAACGCCGCGATGGTGCTCGCAAAGCCTGCGGGGATGAACCCGCGCGCGGTGGCCGACCTTATTGCCGCGGAACTGGGCACGTTGGACGAGGTCGCGAGCATTGCCATTGCCGGGCCGGGTTTCATCAACCTCACGCTGGTGGACGCGAGCTGGCGCGACGAGTTGCGCACCATCACGGGGGAGGCCGCCGATTACGGCCGCCTGATCCGCGCCGACCCGCCGATGGTCAACGTCGAATATGTCTCCGCCAATCCGACGGGTCCGATGCACATGGGGCATTGCCGGGGCGCCGTGGTCGGCGATGCGCTGGCCGCGCTGCTCGAATTTGCGGGGCACCGGGTGACGCGCGAATATTATGTCAATGACGCCGGCGGTCAGGTAGATGTGCTCGCCCGGTCGGTGCATCTGCGCTACCGTGAAGCGCTGGGCGAGGTGATTGCGATCCCCGACGGGCTTTATCCCGGTGATTATCTGGTGCCCGTCGGGCAGGCGCTGGCCGCCGAGTTTGGCGACCGCTATGTCGCGGCGGGGGAGGATGAGTGGCTCGTGCTGTTCCGCACCCGCGCGGTGGCGGCGATGATGGCGCTGATCAAGGCCGATCTCGCGCTGCTCGGTATCCATCACGACCTGTTTTCCTCCGAAGCCGCACTGCAAGCGGCGGGCAAGCCCGAAGCGGCCGAAGCGATGCTGCGCGCGCGCGACCTGATTTATGATGGCGTGCTCGAAGCGCCCAAAGGCGAGACGCCGGAGGATTGGGAGCCGGTAGTGCTGCCCTTGTTCCGCTCCACCCAATTTGGCGATGATCAGGACCGGCCGATCCGCAAATCGACCGGGCAATGGACTTATTTCGGGGCCGACCTCGCTTATCATTTTCAGAAAAGCCAAAGTGCCGATCAACTGATCGACATTTGGGGCGCGGACCATGCCGGCACGGTCAAGCGGATTACCGCGGCGGTTCAGGCGCTGACCGGTGGGGCGACGCGCTTTGACGTGAAGCTGGTGCAAATGGTGCGGTTGCTGCGCGATGGTGAGCCGGTGAAAATGTCGAAGCGGGCCGGCAATTTCGTCACGCTCGCCGATGTCGTGCGCGAAGTGGGCAAGGATGTCGTGCGCTTCACCATGCTCACGCGCAAAGCCGACGCGCAGATGGATTTCGACTTCGCCAAGGTGGTGGAGGCGTCAAAGGACAATCCCGTGTTCTACGTGCAATATGCGCACGCGCGCACCCGGTCGCTCGCGCGCAAGGCGGCGGAGGCGGGGATAACCGCCGACGGGGCCGATCTTGGCCTGCTCGATGCAGCCGAACTGGCGCTGGTGAAACTTGCCGCGCAATTCCCCCGCGTCGTCGAAACGGCGGCGGCGGCGCGCGAGCCGCACCGGATCGCCTTTTACCTCTATGATCTGGCGGCGACATTTCATGCGCAGTGGAATGTCGGCAATGACCGGCCGGAGCGACGATTCCTGATCTTGGACACTCCGGGGCTGACCGCTGCACGACTTTATCTTGCCCAAGCGCTCGGGCAGGTTATCCGTAACGGGCTGAACATCATGGGTGTGACAGCGGTTGAGGAGTTGAGCTGATGGAAAGCGCAAACGACGGACAGGACGAAGCCGATCGGCTCCCCTGGCTCGAAACCGCCGACGACGAGTTTGTCGATCGGCCGTCAATTTCACGGATTGCGCCGCTGATCATGGCCGGACTGCTTGCCGTCGCGCTGATCGTTTTTGGCTACATTGTTGTCAGCAAGCCGTCCAAGCCAGTGGGCGACGGTCAGCTCATCGCCGCGCAGGAGGGCGATTATAAAGTCAAGCCCTCCGAACCTGGTGGCCGCGAGATTGAGGGCGAGGGCGACATGGCATTCGCGACAACTGAGGGCAAGGGCGCAAAGGACGCCAAGATCGACCTGAAGCAAATGCCCGAAACCCCGGTAATCGGCGGGGGCAACGGCATCGGCGCGGGAGCGGGCGCGGCGGGGGCTTCGTCGGGCGGATCGCTGGTGCAGATCGGCTCGTTCCCGGATGCGGCCAGTGCCAATGCCGCCTGGGCGCGCGCGTCAAAGCGCTTTACCTATCTCGCCCCGCTTGGCCATTCGGTCGAGCGCGCTGACGTCAATGGCCGCACCGTCCACCGGCTCCGCGTGAACGCGGGCAGCGCGACCGCCGCCAGCGAACTGTGCGGCAAGCTTCAAGTCGCGGGTGAGGCGTGCTTCGTCCCCAAACTGTGATGGCGAGAGCATGAAGCCGGTTATCTTCGGGCTGAGCGGGTTGGCGCTCACCGATGCCGAGCGGAATTTTTTCCGCAGCGCCAATCCGTGCGGGTTCATTCTGTTCAAGCGCAATGTCGACACCCGCGCGCAATTGCGGGCGCTGACCGATGATCTGCGCGCGCTGGCCGGGCGCGATGATGTGCCGATCCTGATCGATCAGGAAGGTGGGCGGGTGGCGCGGATGGGGCCCCCCGAATGGCCCGCCTTTCCCGCCGGACCGGCGTTTGATGCGCTCTACGATGTGGCACCGATTTCCGCGATTGAGGCGGCGCGGGTGAACGCCCATGCGCTCGCGCTGATGCTGGCCGAGGTTGGGATCAACGTCGATTGCATGCCGCTCCTCGATGTGGCGCAACCCGACACGACCGAGGCGATCGCCTGCCGCCTGTTCGGGCGCGAGCCGCAGCGTGTGGCGGCGATGGGTCGCGCGGTGCTCGACGGGCTGGCGCGCGGCGGCGTGGCGGGGGTGGTCAAGCACCTCCCCGGCTATGGCCGCGCGGCGATCGACCCGCATTATGGCTTGCCGGTGGTGTCGGCGAGCGCCGACGACCTCGAAATCGACCTGGCGCCGTTTGTCGCTTTGCGCGATGCGAGCATGGGCATGACCTCGCACATCGTGTTTGAGGCATGGGATGCTGAGCGCCCCGCCACGCTGTCGCCGGTGGTTGTGGAGGAGATTATCCGCGGGCGGATCGGCTTTGACGGGCTGCTGATGACCGATGACATCGACATGAAGGCGCTGAGCGGCACGGCGGGGGAAAAGGCGGTCGGTGCGCTGGCGGCGGGATGCGATATCGTGCTCGATTGCTGGGCGCGGATGGCGGAGATGGAGGATATTGCCGGGCGGATCGGCGATATGCCGCCAGTGTCGCGCGCGCGGCTCGACCGGGCGCTGGCCGCGATGACGCCGCCTGCGGGTGATGCGGCCGAATTGACGGCGAAGCGGGACGCGCTGCTGGCGCTTGCGTGATCGGCATGGGCGTGCGCTTTTGCTTGTGGGCAAACTGCGGCTAAGCTTGCGCCGATGGATGAACCGGGCGACACGCTGACACTGGATATTGACGGGTGGGAGGGGCCGCTTGACCTGTTGCTCGCGCTCGCGCGCAGTCAAAAGGTCGATTTGCGGCAACTGTCCATCCTGCAACTGGTAGAGCAATATCTCGCGTTTATGGAGCGGGCGCGCGCGCTGAAGCTCGAGATTGCCGCCGATTATCTGGTGATGGCGGCGTGGCTGGCGTTTCTCAAATCCGCGCTGCTGCTGCCGCATGACCCCGAAGTTGAGCCGAGTCCGGAGGAACTGGCGCTGCGGTTGCAACTCCGGCTGGAGCGGTTGAACGCGATGCGCGAGGCGGGCGCCCGATTGATGGCGCGCGACCGGATGGGTCGAGATGTGTTTCGCCGCGCCGCCCCCGAAGGCTTGCAGACGGTCCGCCAAGCCGCGTGGCAGGCCGATTTGTTCGACCTGATTGCTGCCTATGGCCGGGTGTCGGCGCGCACGCGCCCGGTGATGCACATTGTCGCCAATCGCCCAGTGATGACGCTGGAGACGGCGCTGGAGCGGGTGTCGCTGCTCTTGGGCGAGACGATCGAATGGTCGGCGATCGAGGCGTTTTTGCCCGGTGGGACGGATGGGGCATTCCGCAAATCGGCCCTCGCATCCTCGTTTGTGGCCGTCCTTGAACTGGCGCGGCAGGGGCGGGCGGAACTGAAGCAACAGGCGCCATTTGCGCCGCTATACCTGCGCCGGCCGGCATGATCGACGCTTACACCCGCGCGGTCGAAGCGGTGTTGTTCGCCGCCGATGGCCCGCTGAGCATCGACGCGATCCGCGCCCATGCGGGCGAGGGCGATGTGCGCGCCGCCCTTGTTGAGCTGACTGCGCATTATGCGGGCAGGGGGATCGAGCTGGTGCGGCGCGGCGAGCGCTGGCATTTTCAGACCGCCGCCGATCTTGCCCATCTGCTCCGCCGCGACCGCGAGGAGCAGCGCAAGCTCAGCCGGGCGGCGATCGAAACGCTGGCGATCATTGCTTATCACGAACCCGCCACGCGCGCCGAGATTGAAGCGATCCGGGGGGTTCAGATTTCAGCGGGCACGCTCGACGTGCTGATGGCGGCGGGGTGGGTGCGCCCGGCGGGCCGCCGCGAAGCGCCGGGCCGGCCGCTCACTTTTGCGACAACGCCCGATTTTCTGGCGCATTTCGGGCTCGCCAGCCGCCGCGACTTGCCCGGAATTGATGATTTGCGGGCCGCTGGCCTGCTCGATCCGGTCGATGTCGCTTTCGAGCACAGCGAGGTGGCAAATCGCGATGAGAACGCCTAAATAGCCGAAACGTTCCAAGGAGAATGATGATGGGTGGTTTCAGCCTGATGCATTGGCTGCTGTTCGGTGGTGTCGCAATTCTGGTGCTGGGCGGTGGTCGCTTTTCGGCAATGATGGGCGATGTTGCCAAGGGCGTGAAGCAGTTCAAAAAGGGCCTTGCCGACGAG
>PNLG01000273.1 GCA_013822915.1 Sphingomonas sp.
GTGATGTCGGCGGATATCCTTGCGCGCTATGGCGGGCGCAATCTGATGGTGGTGTCGCCCGATGTCGGCGGCGTGGTGCGGGCGCGGGCGCTCGCCAAGCGGCTCGACAATGCGCCGCTCGCGATCGTCGATAAGCGGCGGGAACGCGCGGGCGAGAGCGAAGTCATGAACATCATCGGCGATGTCGAGGGGCGGTTCTGCATCCTGATCGACGATATTGTCGATTCGGCGGGCACGCTGTGCAACGCGGCCGCTGCGCTAAAGGCAGCAGGGGCGGAGGAAGTCGTTGCCTATTGCACCCACGGCGTGCTGTCGGGCGCCGCCGTCGCGCGGGTGGAGGGGTCGACGCTGACCGAACTCGTCATCACCGACACGATCGGCAGCCACGAGATTGTGAGCGCAAGCGCACGCATCCGCCACCTGACCATCGCGCCGCTGCTGGGTGAAGCGATCCGCCGGATTGCGGACGAATCGAGCGTGTCGTCGCTGTTTGATTAAGCGCGCGGTGGAGGCAGGCGCGTGCAAATCGACGAGGTGGTCCGCCGTTGCCAGTGTTTTGAGCAGGCCAATCTCGCCTTTTGGGTGGATGGCGGTTGGGGTGTCGATGCGCTGCTGGGTCGGCAGACGCGACCGCATGGCGATCTCGACCTCGCGGTGAACTTTACCGATCTGGCGGCGTTTGACCGGTTGCTGAAGCAAGAGGGCTATGCGCGCATCACGCGCGGCAACGATCCTGAATGGAATTGGGTGTTGCAGCACGAGTCCGGGCGATCGGTGGACCTGCATGGCTTTGTGCGGGATGCGATGGGCAATGGCATTCTGGGCGATCCGGGCGAGGGGTCAATGTATCCAGCAGGAGCGTTTGAGGGGCGCGGCGCGATAAATGGCGTTGCGGTCCGCTGTATCGCGGCCCCCTTTGTCCTGGCGTTCAGAAACGGGTTCGAGCCGCGCGACGTCGATCATCATGATGTCGAGGCACTCTGCGCTCAATTCGGCTTTGCGCTGCCGAGCCGCTTTCAGACTTGACCGCCGGTCAGGATTTTTCCAGCGCCCCCCCGCGAGCGTCACGCACGCCCGCCCGCCCGCGCCGCTTTAATTCGGCCTTCAACTCCTCGGGCTTCGGCGCGATCAGGAAGCCGAAGCTGACTGTCCCCTCCTTCGTCTCCACCACATGGTGCAGCCGGTGCGCCTGCACGATCCGCTTCATATAGGTCGAGCGCGCGACATAGCGGTTGGGCCAGCGCTGGTGAACGATGATGTCGTGAAACCCCAGGTAAATCGCGCCATAGGCGGCAATTCCTGCCCCCACCCAGGTTGCCCACATCCCCCATGTCCCGCTGGTCCCGAGCAGCAGCAGCGCGATGGAGGGGGTGGCAAAGATCACAAAATAGGCGTCGTTCAGCTCCCAAAAGCCGGTGCGCGGGCGGTGATGGCTTTCGTGCAGGAACCAGCCGAACCCGTGCATTACCCAACGGTGCGCGATATAGGCCACGCCCTCCATCGCCGCGACGGTGAACAAGAACAGGGCAACGCCAATCAGGATCGACATGAGTGCTGTATAATCGCTGTCGCGGCGCTTGGCGAGCGGGTCTGAAGGCGGTGTCGGCGTGCGGTCTGGATTCGCGCGCGCGACTGTGCTTAGGGGAGGGGTAATTCTTCCTGCGACGCGAAAGGCCCCGCCCCATGAACATCCACGAATATCAGGCCAAGGAACTGCTGGCGAAATTCGGTGTGCCGGTGCCCGCAGGCTTTGCGGCGATGACGGTGGATGAAGCGGTGGCCGCCGCCGCCCGGCTGCCGGGGCCGCTTTATGTGGTCAAGGCGCAGATTCACGCGGGCGGGCGCGGCAAGGGCAAGTTCGTCGAACTGCCGCCCGAGGCCAAGGGCGGGGTTCGCCTCGCGCGCAGTGCCGATGACGTGCGCGCCGCCGCCACCGACATGCTCGGCAACACGCTTGTCACTGTGCAGACGGGCGAGGCCGGCAAACAGGTCAACCGGCTTTATGTGACGGATGGCGTTGATATTGCGCGTGAATTCTACCTCGCGCTGCTCGTCAACCGCGCGACCGGGCGCATCGGCATGGTGGTGTCAACCGAAGGCGGGATGGACATTGAAACCGTGGCACATGACACGCCCGAAAAGATCCACACGATCGACATTGATCCGGCCACCGGCTTTATGCCGCACCATGGCCGCGGCGTCGCTGCAGCCCTTGGCCTGACCGGTGATCTCGCGAAGCAGGCCGCCAATGTCGCGGCGAAGCTGTATGATGCATTCCTCGGCACCGATGCCGCGCAGATCGAGATAAACCCGCTCGCGGTGACAACCGATAACAAGCTGTTGGTGCTCGATGCCAAGGTCGGCTTCGATTCGAACGCGCTGTTCCGGCACAAGGATTTGATGGAATTGCGCGACGAGACCGAGGAGGATCCGGCCGAGCTCGAAGCGTCGAAATACGACCTTGCCTATATCAAGCTCGACGGGGACATTGGCTGCATGGTCAATGGCGCGGGGCTTGCGATGGCGACGATGGACATCATCAAGCTGAACGGCATGTTTCCGGCAAATTTCCTCGACGTCGGCGGCGGTGCGAGCAAGGAAAAGGTGACGGCGGCATTCAAGATCATTCTGGCCGACCCCAATGTTAAGGGCATTTTGGTCAACATCTTTGGCGGCATCATGAAGTGCGACATCATCGCCGAGGGGATTGTCGCCGCCGCCAAGGAAGTGAATCTGGCGGTGCCGCTGGTCGTCCGGCTGGAGGGGACGAACGTGCAGGCGGGCAAGGATATTCTGGCCAATTCGGGGCTGGCGATTGTCCCCGCCAATGATCTGGGCGATGCCGCGAAGAAGATCGTCGCCGAGGTAAAGGCCGCAGCGTAACATAATGCCGCCCGGCGCCGATGCGCGCCGGCGATGTGGAGAGGAAGCGCATGAAAATCCTGGTCCCTGTCAAGCGTGTGCTTGACTATAACGTAAAGCCCCGCGTGAAGGCCGACGGCACCGGCGTCGATCTCGCCAACGTCAAGATGAGCATGAACCCGTTCGACGAAATCGCGGTCGAAGAAGCGATCCGTCTGCGCGAAAAGGGTGTCGCGACCGAAGTGGTCGCGGTGTCGATTGGCGAGGCCAAGGCGCAGGAAACTTTGCGCACGGCGCTCGCCATGGGTGCCGATCGCGCGATTTTGGTCACGAGCGAGGACAAGGTCGAACCGCTCGGCGTCGCCAAGTTGTTGAAAGCGATTGCCGATGAAGAGGCGCCCGGCCTCATCATTTTGGGCAAGCAGGCGATTGACGACGACAATAACCAGACCGGCCAGATGCTCGCGGCACTCACCGGCTGGGGCCAGGGCACCTTTGCGAGCGCAGTTGAAGTGAGCGGCGATACCGTCACCGTCACGCGCGAAATCGACGGCGGCGCGGAAACGGTGGCGCTCAGCCTGCCCGCGATTGTGACCACCGATTTGCGCCTGAACGAACCGCGCTATGCCTCGCTCCCCAACATCATGAAGGCGAAGTCCAAGCCGCTCGCCACCAAGACCGCGGCGGACTATGGCGTCGATATCGCGCCGCGCCTGTCGACGCTGAAGGTCGAGGAACCCGCCAAGCGCCAGGCGGGCGTAAAGGTGGCGGACGTCGATGAACTGATCGGCAAGCTCAAGGCTTTGGGAGTAGTGGCATGAACACGCTGGTATGGGTTGAGCATGATGGCGCCGCCGTCAAGGATGCAACGCTGTCGGCGGTAACGGCGGCCGCCCAATTGGGCGAGGTGCATCTGCTCGTCGCCGGGCACGGTGTCGGCGATGTTGCTACGGCTGCGGCGGCGATCGCGGGCGTTGGCAAAGTGCACGTCGCCGATGACGCGGCCTATGCGCATGCGCTGGCGGAAAATGTGGCGCCACTGGTGGCGACGCTCATGGGCCATCATGATGCGTTTGTCGTGCCGTCGACTTCGACGGGCAAGAATATCGCCCCGCGCGTCGCCGCGCTGCTCGACGTCATGCAGATCAGCGACATTTTGTCGGTCGAAGGGGACGCGACCTTCACCCGGCCGATTTATGCGGGCAATGCGATTGCAACGGTCAAATCGTCGGACGCCAAGCTGGTGCTGACCGTGCGCGGCACCGCCTTTGCCAAGGCAGCTTCGACCGGCGGCGCGGCGGTGATTGAGGCCGTGGCGGCGGCAGGCGACAGCGGCAAGGCGAGCTTCGTGTCGTCTGAAATCGCCAAGTCCGAACGGCCTGAGCTGACCAGCGCCAAGATCATCGTGTCGGGCGGTCGCGCGCTGCAGAATGCGGAGAATTTCCAGGCGATCATCGAACCGCTCGCCGACAAGCTGGGCGCGGGCGTTGGGGCCAGTCGTGCGGCGGTGGACGCGGGCTATGTCCCCAATGATTATCAGGTTGGCCAGACCGGCAAGATCGTAGCGCCTGAAGTTTATGTCGCTGTCGGCATTTCCGGCGCGATCCAGCATCTGGCCGGGATGAAGGACAGCAAGACCATCATCGCGATCAACAAGGATGAGGATGCCCCGATTTTTCAGGTCGCGGACATCGGCCTGGTCGGCGATTTGTTCAAAATCGTGCCGGAGCTGACGGGGAAGCTTTAAGCCGCGGCGGGATGTGTTAGAAAAAGGGCGTCGCACGACCGTTGCGGCGCCCTTTTTTCATTGGGGGGATTTGCCATGCTGTTGCCGCTGTTCCTGGCACTCGCCGCGCCTGCTGCTCCCGCCGACGACGCGGCGCTGAAGGCGCGGGTCGAGCGCCTCCTCACGGCAAGCCCGGTGATCGACGGGCATAACGACCTGCCCTGGGAAATCCGCACCAAATATGACGCCAAGGTTGAGGCGGTCAACCTGAACAAGGACACGTCGAAACTGCCGCTCCCGCTCCAGACCGACATTCCCCGCCTGCACCGTGGTCATGTCGGGGCGCAATTCTGGTCGGTGTGGATCACCGCCGACAATCTCGGTCCGCGCGCGGTTGAGATGACGCTGGAGGAAATCGACATCGTCAAGCGGATGGTTGGGGCGCATCCGGCCGTGTTCGAACTGGCGGGGACGGCGGCGGACATTCGCCGGATTGCCGGCTCGGGCAAGATTGCCGCGCTGATGGGGGTGGAGGGCGGCCACCAGATTGACGGGCGGCTGTCGGTGCTGCGCCGTTACCATGATCTGGGCGTGCGCTATATGACGCTGACCCACACGCTCAGCCTGCCCTGGGCCGATGCCTCCACCGACGCCCCGCGCAGCGGCGGGCTGAGCGCGTTCGGGCGGCAAGTGGTGGCGGAAATGAACCGGATCGGCATGATGGTGGACATCAGCCATGTGTCGGACGCGACGATGGCGGCGGTGCTGGCGACGACAAAGGCGCCAGTCATTGCCTCGCACTCCTCTGCCCGCGCGCTGGATGATGCACCGCGCAACATCCCCGATGATCTGTTGACGAAAATCGGCGCGAATGGCGGCGTCGTGATGGTCAATTTCTACCCCAGTTTCGTCTCGCAAGCGTGGCGCAACTGGGACAAGGCGCGCACCGATTATGCCAAGTCAATCGGCGCATCGGCGGAAAGCTATGGCGCCAATGCCGCCGCCGCCCTGATCGCGTGGGAGCGCACCCATCCCGAACCCATCGTGACGTCGGCGACGATTGCCGATCATGTCGAGCATATCGCCCGGATTGCGGGCAAGGGCGCGGTCGGGCTGGGCAGCGATTATGACGGGATCAATGGCACCGCCCCGCGCGACATGACCGGCGTGGATGGCTACCCCGCGCTGTTCGTCGAACTGGCACGGCGGGGTTGGAGCGATGCCGAGCTGGCGGGGCTGGCGCAAGGCAATATCCTGCGCGTGATGGCGCAGGCAGAGGCCGTCGCCGCGAGCATGGCGGGCATGCCGCCGATCGACGCGACCGACCGGCCTTGAAGCGCCCCTAAAACCCCGACAAAAAGCTGGCGAGATTGGCGCCCAGCGCGTCGACGGCATAGCCCCCTTCCATCAACAACACCGCCGACAGGCCGCTTGCGGCGATATCGCGCCCCAGCACCGCATAATCGGCGGTGGTCAGCTTGAAATGGCTGATCGGGTCGCCCTCCCACGTGTCGGCGCCAAAGCTGACGATCAGCTGGTCGGCGCCAAATGCCGCGATTGCCGCCAGCGCTGTGCCCTGCGCCCGGCGGAAGGCGTCCAATGTTGTCCCCTGCGGCAGCGGCAGATTGAGGGTCGCGCCCGCGCCTTCGCCCGCGCCGCGCTCATCGGCATGGCCCCAGTAAAACGGGTAATCGGTTGCGGGATCGGCGTGGACGCTGGCGTAAAACACGTCGCCGCGTTCCCAGAATATATCCTGCGTGCCATTGCCGTGATGATAGTCAATGTCGAGGATCGCGACCCGGCGCGCCCCCGCATCGCGCGCCGCCTGTGCGGCAATTGCGGCGGCGTTCAGATAGCAATAACCACCCAGATAATCGGCCCCTGCGTGATGCCCTGGCGGGCGGCACAGCGCAAAGGCGGCGCGATCACCCGCCGTCACTGCGTCAAGGGCTGCCAGCGCCGACTGCACACTCCAATAGGCGGCGTCATAGCTGTGCGGGGTCAGCGGCGTGGACGCATCGAAACTATATTGCCCGATCAGCGCGTCGATCCGGCTGAGGTTGAGCGGCCGCCGCCCGACCACTGGCCAGACATAGCCGATGACATCGCCCGGCCGCCCGGCATCGGCCCAGCGGGCAGGGGCAGCCGTCAGGAAATCGAGATACCCCGCATCATGCACCGCGCGAATGGCGGCGTCGCCCCGGTCGGCTGGCAACTCAACCGGCCCGATGCCGCTGAGCAATGCGTCGGCGCGCGCCGGGCTTTCGGCATAATCGATGAACCCGCCATTGTGCAGTTCCTGCGTCGGGGCGTGCAGCCGCTGCCGGGGAGCGAAAAACGCGCGCATTGGCTATACCTCCCGGTTGCGGGGCTTGGGCGCGCCGGCCAGCCATAGCACCCCAAAGCCTGCCAGCGCCGACAGCACGGATCCGGTCAGCACCCCGATCTTCAGCTCCGCCTCCAGCATCGCATTGCCGGGAAAGGCCAGCCCGCCGATGAACAGGCTCATCGTAAAGCCAATGCCGGCGAGCAGTGCCACACCGTAAATCTGGAGCCAGCTCACTCCGCGCGGCCGCCGCGCAATCCGCATGCGCTCGGCCATCACAATCCCCCCAAGAATACCGGCCTGCTTGCCGATAAACAGCCCGCCCGCAATCGCCAGCACCAGCGGCTCGGCGAGGATGGCGGGCGACAAACCGGCGAGCGACACACCGGCATTGGCGAAGGCGAACAGCGGCACAATGGCATAAGCGACCCAGGGGCTCAGTCCATGTTCAAGCCGGTGCAGCGTCGAATGCGCGCTGTCGGGCGCGCCCTCGGTCCGTTCGAACGGGACAAAGGCGGCGGCGACAACGCCTGCAATCGTCGCATGCACTCCCGACATCAGCACCATCCACCACAATAGCGCAAATGCCGCCAGATAGGGCCAGATCGCCCGCACCCCGCGCCGGTTCATCGCCGCCATCGCCGCCACCACGCCGCTTGCCGCCGCCAGCGCGCCCCAATCGATGCCATGGCTATAGGCCACGGCAATAATAGCGACGGCGCCCATATCATCGACAATCGCAACCGTGGTCAGGAACAGCTTAAGCGCGGGCGGCACGCGCGGCCCGAGCAGCGCCATCACGCCGATCGCAAAGGCAATGTCGGTTGCGGCCGGAATGGCCCAGCCACGCACCAGCGCCAGGTCGTGACCGGCGATTGCGAGGTAGACAAGGGCGGGCGCCGCCATCCCCGCCGCCGCCGCAATCACCGGCAAGCGCCGCCGCGCCGGGTTCGCGAGTTCGCCGTCAACCAGCTCGCGCTTGATCTCCAGCCCGACCAGCAGGAAAAACAGCGCCATCAGCCCGTCATTGATCCACAAATGCACCGTCATCGGCCCGATGGCGGGGGCAAGCACGGGCCCGGTCGCATGGTGGAGCGCTTCGCGATAAATTTCGCGCGTCATGGCCATGTTGGCGATGATGAGGGCGGCAAGCGTCGCCGCCATCAACACGATCCCGCCAATCGCCTCGCTGCGCAAAAACGCCCGAAGCGCGGAGGTGACCCGGCGGCCGCGTGCTCTCATGATGTCCCCCCTGCCAGCGCCGCTAACGCGCAAGCGCTTCTGTGATCAGCGCGCGGCTGTTCGCAATACCGTATAGCGCGATGAAGCTGCCCATGCGCGGGCCTTGCGCCGACCCCAGCAAGGTTTCGTAAAGCGCCTTGAACCAGTCGCGCAAAGTCTCAAACCCGCCATTCTTGCCGATTTCATAGACGATGTTTTGAATATCCTCCGCCGCCGTATCGGGCGCGAGCTTGGCGAGTTCGGCGTCCAGCGCGGCAAGGGCCGCCCGCTCCACGCCTTCCGGCGCGCGGCGCACCAGCGTGGGGGCAACGAAATCGCGGTTATAGGCCAGCGCCTTGTCGATCAGCGTGTCGAGCGCGGGATGGGCATCGGGGGTAGCATCCGCGACATAATTGCCGAGATAGCCCCAAACCTGCTCGCGCGTGGCCTGCGCGCCCATCACGCCGACCAGATTGAGCAAGAGCCCGAACGTCACCGGCAGATTGTCGGCGGGCGGCGGGCCGTTGTGGATGTGGTGGACCGGATTGCCCAGCCGCTGCTCGACGGGTTGGTCGGCATAGGCGGCGCAGAATTGCCAATACTCATCCACGGCACGCGGAATGACGCCCATGTGCAGCGACTTGGCCTTTTTTGGCTCGCGGTAGATGTAAAACGCCAGGCTCTCGTCCGAGCCATAGCGCAGCCATTGTTCCAGGCTCAGCCCATTGCCTTTTGATTTCGAAATCTTCTCGCCGCGCTCATCGAGGAACATTTCATAGTTGAACCCCTCGGGCGGGCGGGCGCCGAGCACGCGGGCAATCTTGCCCGATTGAATGACCGAATCGATCAGATCCTTGCCCGCCATTTCATAATCGACGCCGAGTGCCACCCAGCGCATCGCCCAATCGACTTTCCATTGCAGCTTGGCCTGCCCGCCCAGAATAGACTGGGTGATCCGCTCGCCGTCATCGGTGAAGGCGATCAGCCCCGCGTCGGCGTCGACCACTTCAACGGGGACTTGCAGGACAATGCCCGTCTTCGGGCTGACCGGCAGGACAGGCGAATAGGTGGCGCGCCGCTCAGCGCCGAGCGTTGGCAGCATGACGTCGAGGATCGCCTGATAATGGCGCAAAACTGCCTTCAGCGCGTCGTCGAACCGGCCGCTGGCGTAATAATCGCTGGAGGAGGCAAATTCATAGTCGAAGCCGAATTGGTCGAGGAACGCGCACAGCCGGGCGTTGTTGTGCGCGGCAAAGCTTTCATGCGTGCCGAACGGGTCGGGAATGCGGCTGAGCGGGCAGCCAAGATGCGCGGCGAGCATATCCTTGTTGGGCACATTGTCGGGCACTTTGCGCAGGCCGTCCATGTCATCGGAAAACGCGATCAGCCGGGTCGGCGTGTCGGACAGCGCCTCAAACGCATGGCGCACCATCGTTGTGCGCAACACTTCGTTGAAGGTGCCGATATGCGGCAGGCCAGACGGGCCATAGCCCGTCTCAAACAGCACCGGCCCGCCGCCCGGCTTGCCACTGGGATAGCGCTTCAACAGTTTGCGCGCTTCTTCATAGGGCCAGGCTTTGGATGTGTGCGCGCCGGCACGAACAGCGGCGGCGTCAATCGGGGGTGGGGAAGCATCGGTCATGGAACCTGCGGTCCTAGCGAAGCCGTGCGCGCGCTGCTAGACCTGTATGCGCGCCATGCCGACCACGCCTCGCCCCATTGCCGAACGCGCGCGCGTCGACCGCGCGGCTTTTGAGGCTGAGATTGTGCCTGCGGCCCAGCCCGTCGTGTTGCGCGGGCAAGTGCGCGACTGGCCGCTGGTGACCGCAGCCATCGAATCCGATGCAGCCTTTTGCGCGGCGTTGCGCGCGCGGGCGAGCACGGTCGCCGGGGAGGCATGGTTTGGCCCGCCCGCGATTGAAGGGCGGTTCGGCTATGACGACACGCTGACCGCGCATAACTTCGACCGGCGGCTGGCGACGGTGGAACAAGTGCTCGACCTGATCATGCGCCAGCGTGATGACCCCGCGCCATGGGCGATTTACGCAGGCGCGATGCCGGTGGCGCGGCACATGCCGGGCTTTGCTGCCACCCACGCCATGCCGCTAATCGATGCCGACCGGCACATGCTGGTCTCGCTATGGCTCGGCAATCGCACCAAGACGGCGGCGCATTGGGATTTGCCGCAAAATCTGGCGTGTGTGCTGGCCGGGCGGCGGCGGTTCACCCTGTTCCCAACCGATCAGGTGGCCAATCTTTATGTCGGGCCGATCGATTTTACGCTGGCGGGCTAGCCGTCGAGCCTTGCCGATATCGAGGAGCCCGATTTTGCGCGTTATCCAAAGCTTGCCGAGGCGTTTGACCATGCGCTGACCGCCGAACTGGCGCCGGGCGATGTGCTCTATATGCCCAGCCTGTGGTGGCATGCGGTGACCGGGCTCGAGCCGCTGGGGGCGATGATCAACTATTGGTGGCGCGATGGCCCGGCGCGGATGATGACGCCGATGCTGTCGCTCAAACACGCGCTGATGACGATGGCGGGGCTGCCGGCCAATGAAAAGGCGGCGTGGCGGGCGATGTTTGAGCATTATCTGTTCAGCGATGACCCCGCCGCGCATCTGCCAGAGGCTGCGCGCGGCATATTGGGCGATCAGTCGAGCGAGGCGCGGCAGCGGTTGGTCGCTGAACTCGCGGCAGCGCTTCGCCGTTAACCCGTTGCCAATCTGTTCTTTGGGCGCGACAAGGGGGGCATGATCGCGCTTCCTTATCCTGCGCTGCACGTCAGTCACGGTGGCATCTGGGTGACCGCCGACGCTACGCGTTCGCTGGCGCGCGGCGAAGCGATCCGCATGGCCGCCGACACGCCGATGATCCTGCTC
>PNLG01000183.1 GCA_013822915.1 Sphingomonas sp.
CTTCACCGCCAGGCGGCCATCGACCTCCTCATCCCAATTGGCGGTCGCGCGCAGCACATCGGCGCCGCCATCGAGCGGCAAGTCCACCCGGCGTGTCCCCTCCCCCTGACGCAGCCGCAGCACTTGCCCAAGCGGCGGGTCGATGCGCCCGAAATAGCGCATGAGATAGGCCGCCGCCTTGCCCAGTTCTGCGCGCGGATCGGCGGGATCCTTCGACGGATAGTGCCAGCGATTGCCCACCCGTAGCAGGATCGCCGCCAGCGCATCCGCGCGCCCACGCCCGTCGAAATTCCAATCCCATGTCGCCAGCAATGCCTTGGCCGCCGCGATCTTCGCATCGCCGCGCGGGTCAACCGCGCCAAGGGCCGCAAACCATTTCGCCGCCCAGCTCCGGCGGCTGACCGTGGTGTCGAACTTGATCGCGTAGAGCTCCTCGGCGCTGATCGACGGGTCGGCCCCCAGCAGCTCGACCGATCGGGTGCCGCGATTGGTGGTGTTGGTCTCAATCCCCAACAGCGGTGAAAACGATGCTGGATCAAGCTCATACCCCGCGCCCGATGCGTGGAACGGCGTGTTGTTGGCGTTGATGACAAAGCCCGAGCCGGGATTGATGTTTTTGGGCACATCGCTCCAGGCGACCGTGCCCGGCATGAAATTGCGCGACGTGTCGCCCGCCAGCACGGTCTTGTAGTCAGACCCCGGCCGCCGACGCGGGAAGGACGCGTTATAGATGTGCGCGACATTGCCCGCCGCATCGGCATAGATGAAATTGGTCGCGGGCACCCCCTGTATCGCGAGCGCGCGCTGCCACTGCGCAAAATCGCGCGCCTTGTTCAGCCGGTAATACTCCTCCACCATGCGAAGCTGATCCGCCCCGCCATAGCGGATCGCAAAGGCGCCGTTTTTGTTCATGAACACCGGCCCCTGCACCGCGCGGTAAACCATGCGCGGCACCGGCAGCACGAACGGGCCAAACAGCTTGACCGGCAGCCAGACCCGCTTTGCCTCCAGGTCGCGCCACTGCCCGTCATAGCGATAGCGCTTGGCAGCGGGATCGAGTGTCAGCTTGTAAATGTCGATCAGGTCGGGCCGGTTTACGGTGTTGGTCCATCCCAGGGTCTTGTTATGCCCCAGCAGCGGATAGGGTGCGCCGGGAAAGGTTGCCCCCGCAAAATCCCACCCCGCCTTTGAATGCACCACCAGTTCATACCAAGCGACGGACCCGCGCCACGGCTGGTGCGAATTTGAAACCAGCCGGGTAAAGCCATCCGCCGACCGCTTTGGCGCAACCGCAAAGGCGTTGGAGCCGTTGTCGGTGCTCGCGCGCGGTTCCGGTGCGCCGGGGGCAAGCGCTGGCGGGCTTTCGACATCGGGCTTGGCCCCTGCGCTTTCGCGCGGGAGTGGGCCGTCCTTCGCCAGCGCGCCGAGCACCGCGTCCAGCCCAAAGAAAAACGGCGAGCGCAGCACAAATCCCGTCGCAATGTCGCGGCCATCGACGGGGAACAGGTTTTTGAGCGCGACTTCTTCCGGGTGCCGATCCGCATAACGGTTCAGTCCAGCGGCATAGCCATCGAGCAGCGCGCGCACACCGGCGGGTTGCTTGTCATAATCGCGCGCCACCGTGTCGCGTGCGCCGGTGAAGTGGAGCGCAAAATCAACGCCCGCGCCCTCTGCCCCCACCATCGCGCCAAAGCGGCCGCGCGTCATTGCGACGACTTGCTGGAGCGTCGCAAAATCATCCTCGGCATGGGCATAGGCAATGCCGTAAGCGACATCGGCATCGCTGGTGCCGAAAATATGCGGCACGCCGTAAAGATCGCGCACGATCCGCGCGTCATATCGGTGGGGCGGCGGTGCTATGGCGGGGCGCGCCACCAGCGGCTCCCACACGGCGAGACCAATCGCGATCACTGCGAGTATCAGCGCCACTGCCCCGCCGGTTCGCACCCACATCCGCCGCATCACGCCCTGCTCCCCATTTTTCAGCCGGTGTAGCGGGGGGATGACGGCCAAGCCAAGCGCTGAATCTTGTGTTGCAAAACAGCAACACTATATCGGGGCAAAGCAGTCAAAAGGAGCGGCCATGAATATCGAGAAATTTACCGATCGCGCGCGCGGCTTCCTGCAATCGGCGCTGACCGTCGCGATCCGCCTGAGCCATCAGCGGATAGCCCCCGACCATATTCTGAAAGCGTTGCTGGAGGATGAAGAGGGCATGGCCGCCGGGCTGATCAAGGCGGCGGGCGGCGATGCGGCGCGCGCGGTTGCGGAAACCGATGCAGCGCTGGCGAAAATCCCCGCCGTCTCCGGCTCGGGCGCGCAGGCGCAGCCCGGCCTCGACAATGACAGCGTGCGCGTGCTCGACACCGCCGAACAAGTCGCGACCAAGGCGGGGGACAGTTTTGTCACGGTCGAGCGGCTGCTGCTGGCGCTTGCGCTATCGCCGACCACGGCGGCGGGCAAGGCGCTGGCGACGGCGGGGGTGAAGGCTGAGGCGCTGAACAAGGCGATTAGCGATCTGCGCGGCGGCCGCACCGCCGACAGCGCGGGCGCAGAGGGGCAATATGATGCGCTCAAGAAATTCGCCCGCGACCTGACTCAGGCGGCGCGCGACGGCAAGCTTGATCCCGTTATCGGCCGGGATGAGGAAATCCGCCGCACTGTCCAGATTCTCGCGCGGCGCACCAAGAATAATCCGGTGCTGATTGGCGAGCCCGGCGTCGGCAAAACCGCGATTGCCGAAGGGCTCGCGCTGCGGATCGCTAATGGCGACGTCCCCGACACGCTCAAAGACCGCAAGCTGATGGCGCTCGACATGGGGGCGCTGATCGCGGGCGCCAAATATCGCGGCGAGTTTGAGGAGCGGCTGAAGGGCGTGCTTGACGAGGTCAAGGGCGCCGAGGGGCAGATCGTGCTGTTCATCGACGAGATGCATCAGTTGATCGGTGCTGGCAAAACAGAGGGCGCGATGGATGCGGGCAATCTGCTCAAACCCGCGCTTGCGCGGGGTGAATTGCATTGCATCGGCGCGACGACGCTCGATGAATATCGCAAATATGTTGAGAAAGATCCTGCGCTGCAACGGCGGTTCCAGCCGGTGTTCGTCGGCGAACCGACCGTGCCCGACACGATCAGCATCCTGCGGGGATTGAAGGAAAAATATGAGCTGCACCACGGCGTGCGGATCACTGACGCCGCGATTGTGGCGGCGGCCACGCTGTCGAACCGCTACATCACTGACCGCTTCCTGCCCGACAAGGCAATCGACCTGATGGACGAAGCCGCCAGCCGCATCCGCATGGAAGTGGAGAGCAAGCCCGAGGAGATTGAGGCGCTCGACCGCCGGATCATCCAGCTCAAGATCGAGCGCGAGGCACTGCGCCGCGAGACCGACGCGGCGTCGCGCGACCGGCTGAGCACGCTCGAGGGCGATCTTGCCAATCTGGAGCAGCAGTCAAGCGAATTGACCCAGCGCTGGCAGGCGGAAAAGGACAAGATTTCGGCCGAAGCGCGGTTGAAGGAGCAACTCGACGCCGCCCGGCTGGAGCTGGAGCAAGCGCAGCGGGCGGGCGACCTCGCGCGCGCGGGCGAGCTGTCCTATGGCCGCATCCCCGAGCTCCAGCGCAAGCTTGACGAGGCGGCGGGCGCGACCAAGGGCGCGATGCTGCGCGAGGAAGTGACCGCCGACGATATCGCCGGCGTTGTCGCGCGCTGGACCGGGATTCCGGTTGAACGGATGCTGTCGGGCGAGCGCGAAAAGCTGCTCCGGATGGAGGAAACGCTGGGCCGCCGGGTGATCGGCCAAAAGGAAGCGGTGCGCGCGGTCTCAACCGCCGTGCGCCGCGCGCGGGCAGGGTTGCAGGACCCCAACCGGCCGCTCGGCTCGTTCCTGTTCCTCGGGCCCACCGGCGTCGGCAAGACCGAACTGACCAAGGCGCTCGCTGAATTTCTGTTCGACGATGCCGCTGCGATGGTGCGAATCGACATGAGTGAATTCATGGAAAAACATGCCGTTGCGCGGTTGATCGGTGCGCCGCCCGGCTATGTTGGTTATGAAGAAGGCGGCGTTCTCACCGAAGCGGTGCGGCGGCGCCCCTATCAAGTTGTGCTGTTCGATGAGGTGGAGAAAGCACACAGCGATGTCTTCAACATCCTGCTTCAGGTGCTCGACGACGGGCGGCTGACCGACGGGCAGGGGCGCACGGTCGATTTTACCAACACGATTATCGTGCTGACCTCCAACCTGGGCAGCCAATATCTGACCGCGGTTGCCGATGGCGAGGATGTTGCCTCGGTCGAGCCGCAGGTGATGGAGGTGGTGCGCGGGCATTTCCGGCCCGAATTCCTGAACCGGCTGGATGAGATCGTGCTGTTCCACCGGCTGGGGCAGAGCGAAATGGCGCCTATCGTCGATTTGCAAGTCGCGCGGGTCGGCAAACTGCTCGCGGATCGCAAGATCAGCGTCGATATGAGCGAGGGCGCGCGCGCCTGGCTCGGCCGGATTGGCTATGACCCGGTCTATGGCGCGCGGCCGCTGAAACGCGCCGTGCAGCGCTATCTGCAGGACCCGCTCGCTGACCTCATCCTGTCGGGTGGGGTGAGCGATGGCCAGACAGTGCGGGTGGAGGATGGCGACGGCGCGCTGCGGCTTTCGGTGGCTTGAGCGGCCGCTGAGCGTTTTGGCTAAAAAGAAGGGGGCGGCCAATCGAATGACTGGCCGCCCCCTATGTCGCTTCCGACCGATGTGTCGTGCTTAGAAGCTCACCCGGCCCGACACAGTGAAACGGCGACCGATCGCATCATAAGTCGATGGGAAGGTGTTGCCGCTGTTAAAGGCGGTTGCCCCGATGGTGTTGCCCACATCGGGCGGGCTCAGACCGAGAAGGTTGTCGATCACGAAAGTGAGCCGGAAATTCTTGGATGCCTGAACCCCCATTGCGAGATCGAGATAGTTATAGGCTGGAATGGTCCGATAGGCCCCGACGATGCTGGTCGGTGCGGTCGAACCAAAGCTGCCAACCGTGCCAGCCGCTGGCGGTGTTGTGGCATTGACGCCGGTGCGCGGCTCGTAGCTCGTTCCGCTGAGGTGGCGCCACAGCAGCGAGAAATCGAACGCATCCACCGAAGCCGTCGTCCGCAGGTTCCATGACCATTGCGGCAACACCGGATCGCAGCTTACGCTGTAAAATCCAACGCATTCGCGAATGAAGCTTGCCGGGTTCGACTGGAACCGGCTGCGGTCGGTATAGTTGCCTTGGAACTGCCAGTTCAGGTTCACTGCCCCAAAGCGGCGGCTATAGGTTGCGCCAAAGTCAACGCCGCGGTTTTGAAGCCGACCAAGGTTGGACGACTGCAGAATAATCCCCTGGGTCGACGCCGGATCGCCGCTCAGCCCGCCGGTCAGCGGGTTGCGGCGGATCAACAGGCAATTCGGTGCGGTTGGGCTCGTTTGACCAAAACAGCCGTTCAACACGTCGCCGACGGTCGGCGCGGTTATGGCACCCGCGATATCGATCTGATACCAATCCACTGTAACCGACAGATTGCCGAAGAACGATCCCGGTTGAACTACCAAACCGACCGTATAGGTCGTCGCGACTTCGGGGCGAGCAAATGGGTTGCCGCCCGTGGTGACGTTCACCTGCCCGGCGATTGGAGCGGGAATTGACCCAAGGCGGGTTGCAGGTTGACCGACGGCTGCGAGCTGTGCGGTGCAAATTGCCGCCGTGGTTGCATTGGCGGTGCCAAGAGCCGCCTGACAGGGGTCGACCGCGAGGTTGTTCAGGCCGGTTGTGACGGGCGCAAACAATTCACCGATATTGGGCGCACGCACAGCCCGGGTATAGGTGCCGCGGAACTTGAGCTGCCGGATCGGCGAATAGTTGCCGCCGAACTTATAGGTCCAGTTGCCGCCCGAATTCGAATAATCCGCGTACCGGAACCCGGCTTCCACCGTCAATTCATTAAAGAACGGCCGGTCGCTGACAATCGGCGCGTTGAGTTCGCCGAAGACTTCGCCGGAATAATAGCTGCCGTTGATTGACGCAAATGCGCCGCCCGAACCCAAAATTGCCCCTGGCGTCGAGGAGGGAAGATCGCCGAACTGCCCGCCGCTATACCGACGATATTCAGCGCCCAGGGCAACGGCGACCGGCTTGTTCGTCCATGGCAATGCAAACCCGAGATCACCGTTCACCACGCCCTGCACATCGGCAAAAGTGGTGTTGATGAACGTGTTGGTCGGCACGCCGACAAAAGTAAGTGCAGCCTGCGACAAAGTCCCTTCGGCGCCAAAGATGTTGACGGGGACGCAGCCAGCCGCCGAACCGGTCGGGCAGTTGCGCAGCCCCTGCTGCACGCGCTCGAAAAGAGCCGTGCCGGTGCTGGTGTTCCGCCGGTTGGCTTCGCCATATTGGACGAAGACATCCCATTTCAGCGTGTCCGTGAGCTTGCCGCGCAGACCGGCGGTGATCTGGAACAAATTGGTCTCGAACACGGCAACGCGGGGGCCGGTTTCGGTAAAGCGACGGGCGACGATTGCGGTGATTTCGGTGCCCGCTGCGATTGCGGTCGGGCAATCGGTGCGGCCCGCAAACTCGCAAAGCTGCGTGCGCTGGGTCGGCGTCAGGAATTGGTTGTTGAGCGGAATTTGGAACGGGTTGGTAAAGGTGCCCGTTGGTGCCAGTTCCTGGCGAACGCGCGACCGCGAAAACGTGCCTTCGGTATAAAATTCCACATTGGGAATGAATTCATAGCGCGAGGCCGCGTAAATCGACCAGCGATCCAGTGGCGTCTGGAACAGGTTCAGCGGGTTGAAGTTGAAGTTCGAAAAGCCGGGCGTGATAGTGCCGGTTGCCGGGCTAAAGGCTGCACCGGCCGCGAATGGACCCGTTGTCGGCAGCGGCAAGAATAGCGACGCAGGCACCGCCGTTTGCGAACCCTGTTCACCGCCAACCCGCGCGGCAGCACAGCCGCCGGGCGCCGCATTTTGTGCCCCGGTGCAGGTTGATTGACGCGACACCAGACCGATATCGCGATCGCCCTGAAGAACGGGGCGCACATTGGTGTAGCTGAGGCCCAGTACCACATTGCCGCGTCCTTCGGCGAAATTGGCGCCGGTGGTCAGGTCGATGCGGTAATTTTGGCCATCGCCACGTTCGCTGACCCCGTAATTGGCCGAAACGTCGATGCCTTCAAAATTCTGGCGCGTGACGAAGTTGACAAGACCCGCGACAGCGTCGGCACCGTAAGAGGTCACCGCACCGCCGGTCAGCGTGTCGACACGCTCGAGCAGGGCAACCGGAATGATGTTAAGATCGACGACATTGCCCAGGGTTGACGGCACAACCCGACGGCTGTTGAGCAGCACGAGGTTGCGGTTGGCGCCAAGGCCGCGCAGGTTGAATGATGCGACGCCGCCTTGACCATTATTGACCTGCTGGCCAATGCCCGCCGACGTGCCGGGAAGCTGGCGTAGCACCTGTTCGATCGACGTCGGCTGACGAAGCTGAATTTCGGCCGCCGAAATCACCGCGACCGGGCTCGACAGCGACAGGTCCGGACGACCGATGCGCGATCCGGTGACCACGACGTCGTCCTTGGCGCCTTCGGCGGTTTCGGCTGGCGCATCCTCTGCTGGCGCAGCTTGAGCCCATGCGGGCGACGCAATCGCCGTCGCCATGGTCATCGTTGTGCTCACAAGGAGCAGACGGAAATACTTTTTCATTGATGCAAACCCCTTTGCGGTTCCAGCTGACACATCGGCCGGGATGAGTAAGTTTCGCACCGCCAACCCGACTGAATCAACATCTCGCCCCCTCAGTGCGGGCTTTTTTTCGAATTTGTTGCATATTTGCATCTATTGCGTATCGCGACCTGTCTTGGCACGAGTGTTTCGTCCTTTTGGGTCCGGGGAAAACTTATGCGCTTTTGCAGCGCTGCAGCGACACTGTCGGCAATTGGCTTTGCCACCATGGCGTGGGCGCAACAAGGGCCACCGCCAAAAGAGCTTGCGGCCGTGTCGGCGTGCCGATCGCTCAAGGATGATGCTCAGCGGCTTGCCTGTTTCGACAAAGCTGTCGCGGCGTTCGATGCCTCGGTGCAGTCGCGCGACGTGGTGGTCGTGGACCGGGATGCCCTGGCAAAGGAGCGCCGACGCCAATTCGGTCGCGCGCGCAAGGATGATCCGGTGATGTCATTAAGCCGGACGCCTGATCCGGTCGAGTTGAAGGGCACCGTGCAAAGCGTTCGTCCAAGCGGGCAGTTCTTCCTGATCTCGGTGCAGGGGATCGGCCTTTGGCAGACCACCGAAGCGACGTTCGTGCCGCCGACATCGGGCGTTGAAGTGCGGATCACTAAGGGATCACTCGGCGGTTACCTGATAAGCTATGGCAGCCGCGCGGTGCGCGCGCGCCGCATCGGGTAACCTGCCTCGCTCCCCGCGCGGTCAGCGTCCCGTCGGCATTGGGCCAGCGAGCAGCAGCGGGTCGATCCGCCGGTCGCGCCATTTCAGGCTCCAGTGCAGATGCGGGCCGGTGGCGCGCCCGGTCATGCCCACCGCGCCAATCTGTTCGCCCTGCGTGATGTGTTCGCCGACATGCACGTCGATCCGCGACAAATGCAGGAACGAACTGTTCAGCCCCATGCCATGGTCGAGCATCAGCAAATTACCCTCCAGCGTGAACGGGCTGTCGGCGGCGAGGATCACGACCCCATCGGCGGGGGCGATAACGGGCGTGCCGGTTGGGCGCGCCACGTCGGTGCCGGAGTGATAAGAACCCGCCTCGCCATTCTTGTAAATGCGCTGCGCCCCGAACATGCCCGACAGCCGCCCGGTCACCGGCCATTGGAAGCGCTGGCGCCAGCCATTGCTGACCGCATTGACGGTGCGGGCCGCGTTGATCGCTGCCAGTTCCTGCGGGCGGCGGCGCTCAAACTCCTCGGTCGGCTGGGCAAAACGGGGGAGCGTGTCCAGCCGCTCAATGTTCCACGCGCGCGGCGCAATGGCGAGCGCGTGCGTCACCATGCCGCCGGGCGTGGTTGCGACCAGCATCGCAGTCGGCGGGGCGTCGCGGTCGAACGCGATCAGGAAGCGACCGTCCTCGCTCACCGTCACCAGCGCACCGTCGAGCGTGAGTGCGGTCGTGCCCGGTGGTGCGATGCCGATAAGCGCGCCGCCCTGAACCATCGGGCCGTTCAGGATGAAGTCGTGCCGGACCGGCTGGGTGGGGGCAGGTGGTTTGACCGATGGTGCTGGCGGTGCTCTTCCGCTCTGCGCCTCGCTCCGGCCACTGCCCCAGCCGGCAAACGCAACCGTTGATCCCAGCGCCAGGGAGAGCATCAGCGCGATGCCCGCAACGCGCGCGGCGTCGGGGATGATCGCGCGCGCCATCAGGATGCCGTCACGATGCCATCGCCTGCATCGCGGCGCTCGCATCGGCATAGGGTTCCTGGCGGGCAACGCTCCAATAGCGCAGCGCATCGAGCGCCAGCCGCTCCCCGGTGACGGCGCAGACGACATGATCGCCCGGCGTCAGCACGCGAAAGCCATTGGCCATGTAATGAAGGCGGGCGGTGCGGTTGCTGTTGGAGACGAGCATGAGGTCGGTTGGTCCGGCAGAGCGCTGACGCGCGCGAGGATCAGAACAGCCGTGGCTGTTCGGGCTTGGCCGACTCATAGCCCTTTGCCGGGCTGCGCTCAACCCGCGCCTCGACCGTGCCGTCGCCGAAATGCAGCGTCAGCGCCGCGGCAGCGCGGGCGGCGGCGGCGGTGGTCATCGTGTTCCCGCTGCGTGCGGTCACCCGCACATAGCCTTTTTTGAGCAGGCCATCGGGATTGACCGCTTCGATCAGCCGTTCGGTCCGTGCCAGCCGGTCGCGGGCGTGCGCCAGTTGGCGTTCCAGCAGCGCCGGGCGCAGCACCGCGCTGGCCCGGTCGAGCGGTTGGCGCGCGCGCGCAATCCGCCGCTCCAGTGTCCGGTCGAGCCGCGCGCCGATGTCGTCGAGCCTTTGCCGCTGCGGGCCCAGCAATCCCTCGCGCCGGGGGAGCAGCCGGGCCAGCGCGCTCAGTCGCTCGACCGCCCGTTCGCGCAGCCGCAGCACCGCGCGGTCGGCGCGCGCGGCATGGCTGGCGAGCGTGGCGGCCAAGTCGGCGCGCACCGGCACCGCATATTCGGCAGCGGCAGTGGGGGTCGGCGCGCGGCGATCGGCGGCATGATCGGCAAGGCTGGTGTCGGTCTCATGCCCGACCGCAGAAATAACGGGGATCGAACAGGCGGCAATCGCGCGCACCACCACTTCCTCGTTGAACGCCCATAAATCCTCGATCGAGCCGCCGCCACGCGCGACAATGATGAGGTCAGGGCGCGGCACCGCGCCGCCGGGGGCAAGCGCATCGAACCCGGCAACCGCGCGCGCAACCTGTGCGGCCGCGCCCTCGCCCTGCACCGCGACCGGCCAGAGTATGACATGGCTGGGGAAACGGTCGGCCAGCCGGTGGAGGATGTCGCGGATGACCGCACCCGTCGGCGACGTCACAATCCCGATCGTGCGCGGGAGATAGGGCAGCGGCTGCTTGCGCGTGGCATCGAACAACCCCTCGCCCGCCAGCTTGGCCTTCAGCTTTTCGAGCAGCGCCATCAGCGCGCCTTCGCCCGCCAGCTCCAGCCGCTCGATCACGATCTGATATTTCGACCGGCCGGGATAGGTGGTCAGCCGCCCGGTTGCGATCACTTCGACACCGTCCTGCGGGGCAAAGGCGACGGCCCCGAAACTCCCCTTCCAGATCACGCCGTCGATCACCGCGCCGTCATCCTTCAGTGCGAGATAGGCATGGCCCGAGGCAACGCGTTT
>PNLG01000090.1 GCA_013822915.1 Sphingomonas sp.
ATGTCGGCAAAGCCGGGCAGCCGCGCCATTTTTTCATTGAGGCGCGGATTATGCTTCATCGTACACGACCCCAGCGGGAAAAAGCCAAGATCAATGCCGTAATTCTGGCGGCTGAGGCGCGTGTAATGCCGCACCGTCTCCGGCTCTGACAAACCGGGCAGGCCAATCGCCCGCGCCCGCGCCAGCCCGCCAAGGCGGCTTGGGGCGGCCACCACATCGCCGATGTCGACGCCGGTGGTGTTGCCATCGCCAATCTCAAAGATTAGCGCTTCCTCCAGCATCAATCCCTTGTTGCCGGTGAAGGTTGCGGGCGCGGCGGCGTCGCCTGCGCCGCCCATTTCCGGGCGCCATCCGCTTGCGTTGATCGTCATGCCAGCACCTCTTGAAGCGCGGTTGCGAGGGTTTCGATATCGTCCGCCGTCGTCGTCTCGGTCACGGCAACCACCAGCCCATGGTCAAGTGCTGCCACACCGGGATAGAGCCGCCCGAGCGACACCCCGGCCAGAATGCGCCGATCCGCAAGCGTGCGCACCACCGGTCGCGCCTCACGCGGAAGCACCAGCGTAAATTCGTTGAAAAAGCTGTCATTGACGACGCGGACCCCCGGCACCGCCGCCAGCCGATCCGCCGCGGTCACCGCCAGCGCGTGGTTGACGCTCGCCAGCTTGCGCAACCCCGCTTCGCCGAGCAAGGTCATGTGAATCGAGAATGCCAGTGCGCACAGCCCCGAATTGGTGCAGATGTTCGACGTCGCCTTTTCACGCCGGATATGCTGTTCGCGCGTCGACAGCGTCAGCACAAAGCCGCGCCGCCCGGTCGCATCCACCGTTTCGCCGCACAGCCGCCCCGGCATCTGGCGGACATATTTCTCCTTACAGCCGAACAGCCCGACATAAGGCCCGCCAAATTGCAGGCCGACGCCGATCGACTGCCCCTCGCCCACCACGATATCGGCGTCCATCTCGCCTGGGCTTTTGATCGCACCGAGCGCCACCGGCTCGGTCACCACCGCGATCAGCAACGCCTTGTGCGCATGGCAAGCGTCCGCAAGCGGAGTGAGGTCGGCAATCCGGCCCAGAATATCGGGATATTGGACGACAACGCACGACGTATCGCCGTCAATCGCGGCGATCAGCGCCTCGATATCCGTCTCCCCCGTCAGGCTGGGCAGCGATGTGGCGAGGACATCGCCGGTATATTTCGCCATCGTGCGCGCAACCGACACATAATGCGGGTGCAGCCCCCCGGACAGGATCGCCTTGGCACGCTTGGTGATGCGTCGCGCCATGCCAATCGCTTCCCAGCACGCGGTCGAGCCGTCATACATCGACGCATTCGCCACATCGGTGCCGAGCAGCCGCGCTACCTGCGTCTGAAACTCGAACAGCATCTGGAGCGTGCCCTGCGCGATTTCGGGCTGATAGGGGGTATAGGCGGTCAGGAATTCGCCGCGCTGGATCAGGTGATCGACGCTGGCCGGCACATGGTGACGATACGCGCCGCAACCAAGGAAGAAGGGCACATCGCCCGCGACCAGATTTTTGGCCGCCAGCGCCTTCATATGGCGTTCGACCGCCAATTCGCTGGCATGCATCGGCAGATCATGGATCGGCCCGTCGAGCCGCGCGGCTTCGGGCACATCGACGAACAGATCGTCAATCGACGCCGCACCAATGGTGCCAAGCATCGCCGCGCGGTCGGTCGGGGTCAGGGGCAGGTAGCGCATTTTCAGTTGCTCCCCCCTCCCTGGAAGGGAGGGGTTGGGGGTGGGTTGGTATGGGGCGAGCGTTGACCGAGCCTATTGGCCAACCCACCCCCGGCCCCTCCCTTCCAGGGAGGGGGGTAGAGCTCACAGCTTGGCGACAAACGCTTCATAGGCCGCTTCGTCCATCAACCCGTCCAGTTCGGCGGTATCGGACAGCGTCAGTTTGAAGAACCAGCCATCGCCCTCGGGGTCTTCGTTGACGAGCGCGGGCGTGTCGGCGAGTGCGGCATTGCCCTCAATCACGGTCCCCGACACCGGCGTATAGACGTCGGACGCGGCCTTGACCGATTCGACGACCGCGGCTTCGTCGCCCTTGGTCAGTTCCTTGCCCTCTTCGGGGACATCGACGAACACGATGTCGCCAAGCTGCCCTTGCGCGTAATCGGTAATGCCGACGGTGCCGATTTCGCCGTCGAGTTCGATCCATTCATGGTCTTCGGTAAAATAGCGGCTCATGCCTGCCTCCTATTAGCGAACATAGCGGTGGGGAGTGAAGGGCATCGCGGTGACGATGCCGGTATGCGCCTTGCCGCGCTGGGCAAGCGTGATACGCGTGCCGGGGGCGGCAAGCGCTGGCGGGACATAGGCCATGGCAATCGGCGCACCGACGGTTGGCGCAAACCCGCCAGAGGTGACGCGGCCGATCGCCGCGCCGCCTGCATCAACCACGCTTGCTCCCTCACGCACGGGTTGTTTGCCATCGATCAACACGCCCACGCGCTTCAAAGCGGGGCCATGCTCGCGTTCGGCCAGGATGCGCGCGGCACCGGGGAAATCGGCCGCCTCGCGCCGCCGCTTCGACAGCGCAAAGCCAAGGTCGGCAGCAATCGGCGTCGTCTCGGGATCAAGGTCGTGCCCGTAAAGCGGCAACCCCGCCTCCAGCCGGAGCGAATCGCGCGCACCAAGGCCGATCGGCTTCACCTCCGGCTCGGCGCACAGTGCGTCGGCCAGCGCTTGCGCCGCGTCGGCGGGCACAGAAATCTCAAAACCGTCCTCACCAGTATAGCCTGAGCGGCTAATCCATAGCGACACGCCCCGCCACTCGAACCCGCCCGCCGTCATGAAAGTCAGCGCCGCCACCCCCGGCACCAGCCGGTCAAGCGCCACGACCGCGCTCGGCCCCTGCAAGGCGAGCAGCGCCTGATCGGCCATGTGATTGATCGTCACTTCTTCGGGCAGCGCATCAAGCAGATGGCCGATATCGTCATATTTGGTCGCACCATTGACGACCATGTAAAACGCCGCATCGCCATCAAACGGATTGGCCACGGGGAGCCGCGTCACCATCAGGTCATCAAGAATCCCGCCCGTGTCAGCGAGCAGCAGCGAATAACGCATCCGCCCCGGTGCCAGCCCGGCAACATCGCCCGGCAACACCCGCTCCAGCGCTGCGGCAACATCGACGCCCGGTTCGGCGGCGGAAAACAGCAACTGGCCCATATGACTGACATCGAACAGCCCGGCCGATTCGCGCACCCAGAGATGTTCGGCCATGATCCCATCATATTGGATCGGCATGTGATAGCCGGCAAATTCGACCATTCGGGCCCCGCGCGCCCGGTGCCACCCGTCGAGGGGTAGCGTTTCGATGATTTCGATCACGTCGTCGTCGCTCATCGCCGGTTCCCGTGCATCGTGGTTACGAAGCGTCGACCGCTTGCCAGCGCCCGATCCTCGCCCCCTCTGTCACGGAACCTGAGAGCTTTCATGCGCGGTTGCGACCGGGCACTTACCCCTTCGGTGGGCTGCGCAATTGCTTGCGAGGCCGCTTTCCAGAGTGTCTTGGCGCCTGCGGTCCGGTTGCCTGAGAGATTCCGGGGCGGTTGCTCCTTCGGCGGCGGTTATTGCCCGCGCTCTCCCGCATGCGCCATGGCTGAAAGCCATCGACGCAATCGGCTTTGGCGCGCCGCAGCAATCGAGTCAATCGGCGATCGATGAGCACGCTGCCAGGGCGGGTAGAAAAAGGATCAGTGCCAGTGTGCCCGCGATCCAACGTCCGGCTCTGCACCTATTTGCGGCGCTTGCGGTGAAGCCTCATGGTCAAGCAAAGCTGCAATTTGGCGGATCATCGCATTGCCGCGATCGCTGGTCGAGATCAGGCTTGTCCCTTCCCAGCCACCGGTGAGAACCAGCTGACTGCCCGCCACATCAATAACACGGGCGTCGGCAATCTGGCTCACATCCAAAGCCCCAAAAGATTTGAGCACCTTCATAACTTCTGGCAGCAATGCAGCGTCGAATTCACAGCTAACATGTCCGGTATCGAGCGAAACCACTTGCATATCGAATCTCCAAAGCGTTCTTTAGCAGAAGTTGGGTTTATGCCAAATTAGCTGGTCGCGCCGCAGCATCGATCACTGCACGCCAACTGCCGTAACGCTCAAATTGCTGCTCTGCGGTCGGACCTAAGGCGTTGCCGTAAAGCTTTCGATTTCGGGCATGAATCGCGTCTAGGATCGGGGCAGGAAGCCCGGCCCGATATTGCTCCTTCAACGAATTTCTCGCCGCGACCGCTAGACGCGCAACTGACTCTTCATCGGCTCCCCCGGCCAATAGAGATGCGCTGATGAAACCGATTCCTCGGACAACTGCCTCATAATCCGCACGGCTGCTCACGCGGGACCAGCCTCAGCGTGTGGCGTTATATTTCAGCTGATCGTTGGTAAGCTGAAATCCGACCAGCGCTTCAAACGTCGCGCGCTGCACCGCCGCGCGGATATTGGGGCGCGCAAGCGGATCGACCGCCGCTTCCTCATTCCCCGCCTTGCGCGGACGGGTCAGCAATTTGCGGATATCGGGCGGCAACGTCGCTGCCGAACGCAGCACATTGGCGGTTGCCTGACCACTGGCCGAGGCGCGCAACTGGCCATCATCGAAATGGACCGCCACCCGGCTGACCCGCTTTGACAGGACCACGGTGCCGCCCTGCAGCACGGCCACGAAATAAGGGAGGACGACATCGCGCGGACCTTGCGCGTTCGCACGACGCGCCTGCACGTCAAAGGTGATGACCGTCGACACATTTTCGCCAACGTCGCTGCATGTCGCGCGGACCTTGGTGAGCGTGGCGGTGACATCAATCGCTGCCTGATCGCTGCTGGCGGGCGGATCGAACAGTGTGACGTCCCCGGTGGTTGCCGGCACGGCGACGGCAGGGCATGCGGTTCGAATCGCCGTAATGCCTTCTGCCGTCAATTCGCCCGCGCGCGTGGCACAACCCGCCAATATGACGCTGGCAAGTGGCGGCAACATCATGCGCAGCGCAGTGGATTTCGAAACGACCAAGCGAGTTCACCCTTTTTCAACACAATCGGAACGCGCCCCCGCGCGGACCACGCTTCGTTCTTGGTCGTAGCATAGGAACCGGCTTTCGCGGGCGCAAGCAATCGCGTAGATAAGCTCGCCATGACCGACCCTGAAAAGCCGCCGCTTGACCTGTTGATCGCCGCACCGCGCGGTTTTTGCGCAGGCGTTGACCGCGCCATCCACATCGTCGAACTGGCGATCGAAAAATATGGCGCGCCCGTCTATGTCCGCCACGAAATCGTCCATAACAAATATGTTGTGGACAGCCTGCGCGCAAAGGGCGCGATTTTCGTCGAGGAACTGGAGGAAGTGCCCGACGGCGTGCCGGTGGTGTTTTCCGCGCACGGCGTGCCCAAATCGGTGCCAGTTGAGGCGGAGACGCGCGGCCTTGCCTATCTCGACGCGACCTGCCCGCTGGTGTCAAAAGTCCACCGCCAGGCAGAGCGGCTGGTCGAACAGAGCCGTCACATCATCTTTGTCGGCCATGCCGGCCATCCCGAAGTCATCGGCACCTTTGGTCAAGTGCCGCCCGGGGCCATGACGCTGGTCGAAACCGTCGAGGATGCCGAGGCGATCGAGGTCGCCGACCCCGGCAACATCGCGTTCCTGACGCAAACCACGCTGTCGGTCGACGACACCGCCGATATTGTCGCGGTGCTCCAGCGCCGCTTCCCCGAGATCAAAGCACCGCGCGGCGAGGACATCTGCTATGCCACTTCCAACCGGCAGGCAGCGGTAAAGGCGATTGCCGATCACTGCGATGCGATGCTGGTGATTGGCGCGACCAATTCGTCCAATTCGCTCCGCCTTGTCGAAGTCGCCGAACGGCAGGGGATCCCTGCGCGGTTGATCCAGCGCGCCAGCGACCTTGACCTGGGCTGGCTGGCGGGGGTGCGCACTTTAGGGATTACGGCGGGGGCATCGGCGCCCGAAATTCTGGTGCGCGAACTCGTCAACCGGCTGGCCGACCATTACGCCATCACCGAGCGCGAAGAGGAAACCACGCGCGAGACGATTTCGTTCAAGCTCCCGCGCGGCCTCGAACCCGCCAACGCTTGAACCCGTGGCGGTCTATACGCATGTGTCGGCCGAGGCATTGGCCGATTTCCTGATGCGATTCGATGTCGGCGAGCTCGTGTCGGCCAAGGGCATTGCCGAGGGGGTGGAGAACAGCAACTATCTGGTCGACACCACCGGCGGACGCTTTTTTCTTACGCTCTACGAAAAGCGGGTCGATGTAGGCGATCTGCCCTATTTCATGGCTCTGCTCGATCATCTCGATGCCAAGGGCTTGCCCGTGCCGCCTGCGATCAAAGACCGAACCGGCATCGAGATTCTTGAGCTAGCGGGACGGCCGACCTGCCTCATCAAATATCTGTCGGGCGTGTCGCCGTCCCACCCAACGCCACAGCAAGCACAGGCGGTGGGCGTGGCGTTGGGTCGGATGCACCGCGCCGTCGCCGATTTCGAGCCGATCCGTGCGAATTCAATGGGCGTCGAAAGCTGGCGGCCGCTCTTTGAGCGGTGCGGCGCCGATCTCGATCAAATTCGCCCCGGCTTGTATGACGAGACGGCGCGGCTGGTCGATCAAGTTCTGAAAAACTGGCCGGTGCAGGGTGCCTTGCCGCGCTGTGCCATCCACGCCGATCTGTTCCCGGACAATGTGCTGATGCGTGGCGACAAAGTCACCGGGTTGATCGACTTCTATTTCGCCTGCACCGATTTTCGCGCTTATGATCTGGCTGTGACCCACACAGCATGGGCGTTCGATGCAACGGGCACGCACCGCAACGATTCCGTGGGACAGGCGCTTGTCGAGGGATACCGGGCGACGGTTTCGCTGACCGAATCAGAACTGGTGGCGCTTCCTGCGCTGGCGCGCGGCGCGTGCCTGCGCTTTTTCCTCAGCCGGGCGTGGGACTGGCTGAACACCCCTGCCGACGCGTTGGTGACCCGCAAGGATCCGCTCGCCTATCTGCGCCGCTACGAGCATTACATGACGGGCAACGTCTTCGCATGAGCGACCGGCCCCACGTCGAAATCTTCACCGACGGCGCGTGCAAGGGCAATCCCGGCCCCGGCGGCTGGGGCGTCGTGCTGCGGATGGGGACGGTTGAGAAAGAATTGTCGGGCGGCGAGCCGATGACCACGAACAACCGCATGGAAATGATGGCGGTGGTGCAGGCGCTGGGCGCGCTCAAACGCCCGTGCGCGGTGACAATCTGCACCGACAGCCGCTATGTCCTCGATGGACTGACCAAATGGGTGCATGGCTGGCAGAAAAACGGCTGGCGCACCGCCGACAAGAAAGCGGTCAAGAATGCCGATTTGTGGCAAGCACTGCTGGCCGCGGCCAAGCCGCACGACATCGCCTGGCAATGGGTAAAGGGCCATGCCGGCCATCCCGGCAATGAACGCGCCGACACACTGGCCAGCGACGCCGCGATTGCCGCAGGCCGCACCGCCTAGCCCTTGTTCCACTTACATCGCATCGGCAGCAGCGCCATCCGCGTCGGCGAAACCGAATCCGACGCCACGCCGCCTAAAGCATGATATTCCCGACGCAATGAGGCGAAGCAGACCAGTTACAAAATTTATTCGAGATTTTCTTCAACCGGCGCGTCGGGGCCATTTTTCTTGATAGATTCAATCGCGTTGATTGCGGAGGCCTTGCTGGAATATCCTTCGGTCCAGAACATCAATTCGCTATTATATTTGAACTTTGCGACAAATTCGCCCGCCTTGTTCTTTTCAATAACAAATTTGTGAGCCATGTTCTTCTCCTCTCAACCCCGGATTGGTGACCATATGAGCGCCGCAGCCCTATGAGCACCGATCAGCCGAACCGCGTCGGAGCGTAGCGCGTTGGATCAATCGCGGCAACGCATGGATCGGCGGACGCGCCCGTTATCAGGCTTGCGGTCATAAGTACTGCGGCGGGCGCTGTCTGAATCCCAAACCCGCCCTGCCCCGCGAACCAGAAAAACCCCGGCGCGCGCGTGTCAAAGCCATAAACGGGCAACCGGTCGGGTGCAAAAGTCCGCAAGCCTGCCCAGCGCCGCTCCACCCCAGCGATTCGCCAGTCCACGACCTGCTCCAGCCGGTCGATCGCCACCGCCACGTCGAGTTCCTCGGGCGCGGCATCGCACGGGGCGGTCGGAATTTCGTCGTGCGGGCTTAGCCAAAGCCGTCCACCCGCCTCGGGCTTGAAGTAGAAACTGCCACCGATGTGGGCGACATGCGGCAGGGCGGATGGCGGCGCGGGATCGGTGCGCAATTGCACCATCGTCCGCCGGAATGCCGCAAGGCCCAGCGGCGGCACGCCGGCGGCCTGCGCGACCTGATCGGCCCAGGCGCCTGCGGCGTTGACGAGCATGTCCGCGTACCAGCGATTTGCCCCCGCCGCGATCCGCCACCCGCCGGTGTCCCGCTCGGCCACGTCCATGCGCGCGCCCGTCACGAGCATCGCGCCTCCCGCCCGCGCCCGCGCGAGGTAGTGCTGATGCAGCGCCGCCACATCGATATAGGCGCAGCTCGGCTCAGCGATGCCGATCGTCCAATCGCCCCGCAGCCCCGGCACGACGGCGTGCGGATCAACCGGCGTCAGCGCAATCCCGGTCCCTTCAAAATCGGCGAGAAAAGCGTCGGCGGCGGCTGCATCGGCCCCGCGCCCGATATGCAGCGAGCCAAGCGGCTCGACCATGCCATGCCGCGCAAGATAGGCCCCCGATGCACTGGTCAGCGGCTGAATACCCGGACCGCCATAGGTTTCGGACCAGAAGGCCGCCGACCGGCCGGTGGCGTGATAGCCGGGATGGTCCTCCGCCTCGATCAGCAGCACGGTGCCGTGCGGGGCGAGCTCGGCCGCAAGGCTGGCCCCGGCAATCCCCGCGCCGACAATCGCGAAGTCAACCCGCGTCATGCCGCGGGCGCGCGCGCCGCCAAAAACATGTCCAATTCGGCAATTGCACGATTACGCACCGAATCGACCTCTCGCAGCACCTCATGCGCGGCTTCGTCGCCGAACTTCACGACACGCGCGTCGGGCAATTTTGCTGCAACCGCGAGTGCGGCGTTGGGATCGACCAGTTGATCAGCCATCGGCACCAGCAGCAACACCGGCACGTCAAGCGCACGCAACCGCGCATCGTCGCGCACTTGCCGGGTTGAAACAAACGCCTTCACCACCCAGCGCCAGCTTGGCGGACCGAGCAGCAATTCGGGCTTCGCCTGTTGCCACCAGATTTCGTCGCTATAGCGATCGGGATCGGTGGTGAGCAGGCTTTGCCGCGTCGCGGTTGACCCCGGTTTTTCATTCTCGCGCCAGGCAGGCCGCGCGCCATTGCCGATACCGCCGATGATTTTGGCAATCCGCTCACCCAGCCGCGCGCCAAACGGGCTTTTCAGCCCCAGCATCGGCGCGACCAGCACCGCCGCAGTCGGGCGAATTACCCCTTCCACCAGCGCGCGCAGCACCAAATGACCGCCCATGGAATGGCCCATTACGACCACCGGCCCACCCGCCGCTTCGCCATGCCATGCGTGCCAAAACGCCGCCATGTCGGCGATATAGGTCGCGAAATCGTCGATATGACCGACATTAGGATTGGGGGATTGTCGGCCAGATCCGCCCTGCCCACGCCAGTCGAACGACGTGATCGACCACCCCTGGCCATGCCAATGCGCTAGCAATTCGAGATATTTCTCGACAATGTCGCCGCGCCCGCCCTGAAACAAAATCCGGCCGCGCGCAGTGCCCTCGGCTGGCCAGTCGAATCGACGCAGCAGCCACCCGTCGCGCGCGGTCCATTCGGTAAATCGAGCGCCTGCGGGAATAGCGCGGCGATAAAGCGCGGGAGCAACCATGGCCGCTAGTTACGTTTTAGCAAGGCATTCCGTCTAGCGGTTAATCCGATGGACTGGACAAATCCCGCCACACTGTTGCCAGTCGTGCTGGCCGTGCTGCTGCTTTCGTGCGGCATAGAGGATGCGCGTCACCGCACCATCGCCAATTGGAAGAACGGCGTCATTGCCGCACTCGCGCCGATTTGGTGGTGGTCGCTGGGGCTGGCTTGGTGGCCCGATATTGCACTGCAAGTTGGTATCGCATTGGTTGTCTTTGGTTTTTTCGTTGGTGCGTTCGCGCTGGGGCAAATGGGTGGCGGCGATGTGAAACTGATCGGCGCGCTGGCGCTATGGTTTCCATGGGGGACGTTGCTCAGCCTGCTGATGGTGATGTCACTGGTCGGCGGGGTGGTGACGCTGGTGATCGCGGCAGAGCGCTGGTGGCGG
>PNLG01000283.1 GCA_013822915.1 Sphingomonas sp.
CGCCCTCCGCGCGATGCTATATCTGGCACAGGTCCCGACGGGGGCGCCCCCCACGTCGATGACCCGGATTGCCGAGGCCGCCAATGTTCCGCGCAAGTTTTTGGAGCTGATTCTGGCTGACCTGCGCGAGGCGGGGTTGCTCGACAGCCACCGGGGCAAGATGGGCGGCTATGTGCTGGCGCGCCCCAATCACCTGATCTCGCTGGGTGAAGTGATTCGGGTGATAGAGGGACCGCTGGCACTGGTGCCGTGTGTTAGCCGCACCGCCTATCGTCGTTGTGCCGATTGCGCGGACGAGGCGGACTGCGCGATCCGCCAAGCGATGGCGCGCGTGCGCGATGAAACCGCGCGGATCCTCGACGGGACAAGTCTCGCTGACGCGATCGCCGAGGACCTTGCGGCGGCCTGAAGTATTTTACCCCTGCTTGGTCAGCGCGTCGCGAATTTCACGCAACAGGGTGATATCGGCGGCTTCGGGTGGTGGTTCTGCCGCCACTTCGGCGGGCTTGACGCTCATGCGGTTGATCGAGCGCACCATCAAGAAGATGATGAACGCGATGATCGTGAAATTTACCGCCTGTGTCACAAACGCGCCCCAGCCGAGCAGCGGCACCCCCGCCGCCTTGAGCGCGGCGTAATCAGTCGACCCGGCAAGCTTTTCGGGTACCGTCCCCATCACAATGAAATAGCTCGAAAAGTCCAGCCCGCCGAAAATCCTCCCAATCACCGGCATGATGATGTCGTCGGTGAGCGAGGTGATGATCTTGCCGAATGCCGCGCCAATAATAACCGCGACGGCCAGCTCCATGACATTGCCGCGCGCGATAAACTCCCTAAATTCCTTCAGCATGCTGTGCTCCCCTTTCGCATTCTGATTTGGCTTGGGGCCAAATGCTGGCGCGGTTGGGGTGGCTTGGCAAGCGATTGTGGGGGTTTGGGAGGACGCTTTGATGAATAACGGCATTCGTTTCGGGGCAATTGCGGCGGCGGCTTTGCTGTCGGGTTGCGGGCTGAACAGCATCCCGGCTGAGGATGAGGCAGTGAAGGCGCGCTGGGCGGACGTGGAAAATTATTATCAGCGCCGCGCCGACCTGATCCCCAATCTGGTCGCGACGGTGAAGGCATCGGGCGCGCAGGAAAAGGACATTCTGGTGCAGGTGACGCAGGCGCGCGCCGCCGCCAACACCATCCGCGTGTCGTCGGAGGATTTGAGCGACCCGGCCAAGCTCGCGCAGTTCGACCGCGCGCAAAGCTCGCTTGGCTTCTCGCTCCAGAAACTGCAGGAGGCCTATCCCGACATCAAGAGCCAGGCCAATTTCACCACGCTGCTCGGCCAGCTCGAGGGCACCGAAAACCGCATCACTATCGCCCGGCGCGACTATAACGGCGCGGTGCAGAAGTATAACACCACGATCCGCACTTTCCCGGCGGCAATCACCGCGAGCATTGTTTACGGCGCCAAGCCCAAAGTGCCGTTTGCGGCAACCACGCCAGGGGCAGAGGCTGCGCCCAAGGTTGACTTCGGCAATTGAACCGCGCGCTTTCCCTGATTGCGGCGCTGCTGGTCCTGATCGGCGGCGCCGCTGCTCCGGCACAGACTTTCCCGAAACTCACCGGGCTGGTCGTCGATGCCGCCAATGTGCTGCCGCCCGAGACCGAGGTGGCGCTGACCGCCAAGCTGGAGGCGTTGCAGAAGGACACCAAGCGGCAATTGGTGGTGGCCACCATCCCCGATCTTCAGGGCTATCCGCTGGAGGATTATGGCTATCGGCTGGGCCGCGACTGGGGCGTCGGGTTAAAGGACGTCAATAACGGCGCGATCCTGTTCATCGCCCCCAATGAATCCAAGGGTAAGCGTGGCCCCCGGATCGAGGTCGGCTATGGCCTGGAGCCCTATCTCACCGATGCGTTTTCGTCGCAGGTCATCCGCGAGATCATGATCCCGCGGCTGAAGGCGGGCGATGTGCCGGGCGCGATGACGGGTGGCACCGATGCGCTGATCGAGCAGCTTCGCGCCAATCCCGATGAGGCAAAGGCGCGCACCGATGCGGCGATCAAGGAATTTGATCGCAAGCGCAAAAAGCGGTCATCGGGCAATGCCGCGTTTGGCGTCGGGGCGGGGGTGGTTTTCTGGGTGCTCGTGGTGGTGTTCATCGCGCTGGCAGCAGGACGACGGCGATCGGGTCGCATCTACCGCGCGCGTGACCGCGACACCGATTGGGGCAGCGTCGCGCTATGGACCGCGCTCGAAATTGCGCAGGCGGCGGCCGAGAGCAACCGGCGCTCGGGCTCGTCGGGCTGGGGTAGCGGCGGCGGTGGCGGCTGGGGTAGCGGTGGCGGCGGGAGCGACGGGAGCTGGGGCGGCGGCGGCTTTACCGGCAGCGGTGGTGGCTCATTTGGGGGCGGTGGCGCCTCGGGAGATTGGTGATGCGCCTCAGCACGGCAGAACACCTGGCCGTCAGCGAAGCGGTTGCGGCAGCAGAAGCAGCGACCGACGGCGAAATCGTCACCATGATCGCGCCGGTGTCGGACGCTTACCGTGATGTGCCGCCGCAATATGGCCTGCTCGCTGCGTTGCTGGTGCCCGCGCTGGTCGCGATTGATCCGGCGTTTTTGCCCTTTACCAGCGATGGCTGGGCCGCGCCCGATGAGCGGCTGGTGCTGCTTGGCGTGATGATCATGCAGGTGATCGCGTTTCTGGTCGTGCGATATGCGCTGGCGCGGCAATCGTGGCGGCTGTGGCTGACGCCACGCGCGACCAAGCGGCGGCGGGTGCGCGCGCGCGCGATCGAGCTGTTCCGGGTGGCCGCCGAACAACGCACCGCTCAGCGGGTCGGGGTGTTGCTCTATGTCTCGACCGGCGAGCGGATGGCGGAAATTGTCGCCGACGCCGCCATCCATCCCAAGGTGCCGCCCGAACGATGGGGCGATGCCATGGCGGCGCTCATTAGCGAAGTGCATGACGGGCGCACGGGCGCGGGGATGGTGGCGGCGGTTGGCGCGATCGGCGCGATCATTGCCGAACATTTCCCCAAAACCGACGCCGACACCAATGAACTTCCCGACCGGCTGATCGAGTTATGAGCGCTACCACCGTCTGGCAGGGCCGCTTCATGGCAATGAAGGTTGACGGCAAATGGGAATATGCGGCGCGCGCGCGCGGGATTGGCGCGGCGGTGATCCTGGCGATTGATGGCGATGCGGTGCTGCTGGTCGAGCAATTTCGCGTGCCGATCGGTTGCCGCTGCCTCGAACTGCCCGCCGGCCTTGTCGGCGATGATTTGGCGGGCGAGGGCACGGAAGCGGCGGCCGCGCGCGAGCTGGAGGAGGAAACCGGTTACCGCGCCGCGCGGATCGAGACAGTGGGCGTATTCTATTCCTCTCCCGGCATGGTCAGCGAATCCTTCACTTTGGTGCGCGCGACCGACCTGGCCCGAGTGGGCGCGGGCGGCGGGGTGGCCGATGAGGACATTACGGTCCACCGCGTCGCCCTGAGCGAAATCGGCGGGTTTGTCGCAGCGCGGCGTGCCGAGGGTGTCGCGATTGATGTGAAATTGCTGATGCTGTTGGGGCCGATGCTGCTTGGCGGTGCCTGATGGCGGCGGCGTTTTGCGGATAACCGGCGGTTTTTTCGCATTCTTGCGATCGCGAAGCACCCAAAGCAGTGCGTTTGTGCCCCCGGCAATGAATGGCTTGTGGTGCTATGCAGCGTGATGGTATACTCGCTCAGCGCGTTAGCGCGAGCGACTTTGCTAGAGGGATAAAATGGACGCAGCGATCGATCCAACCGCACCGCAGGCGCCACAGCCCGATCCGGTGGTGCCGCCTGCTCCGGCAACTTCAGCGCGCTATATCTACAAACATCTGTTCACCACCCGGCTGTGGCATTGGCTCAACGCGATCACAATTTTCATCATGATCGGGTCGGGGTTGGGCATTTTGAACGCGCATCCGCACCTTTATTGGGGCGTGCATGGTGCGCAGCCCGACACGCCGTGGCTCGAATTGCCGCACTGGCCGAATTGGGTGACGATCCCGGCGAGCTATAATCTGTCGCTGTCGCGGCGCTGGCATTTGTTTTTCGCGCTGGTGCTGGCGTTTGGGCTGCTGGGGTTCATGATCTCCAGCCTCGTCAACCGCCATTTTCAAAAGCAGTTGACGATCCGGTCGGCGGAGATAACGCCGTCGCATCTGTGGTTCGACATCAAGGAGCATCTGGCGTTCCGGTTCCATGATCCAAAAAACCCCGGCGCGTTCAACGTGTTGCAAAAGATTGCCTATGCTGCGCTGATCTTTGTGCTGTTGCCGCTGGTCATTTTTTCCGGGCTCGGCATGTCGCCGGGCATCAATGCGAGCTGGCCGTGGATTCTTGAGCTGTTTGGGGGACGCGCCTCGGCCCGGTCGATCCATTTTCTCGCCATGTGCGGGATTGTCGGCTTCATTGTCGTTCATCTGGCGCTGGTGATTCTGGCGGGCCCGATCCGCGAAGTCGGGTCGATGATTACCGGATATTGGAAAGTTCCCGAGGAGGATCATTAATGGCTGAGATCATCACACGGCGCGCCGTGCTTGCAGGCGCCGGGGCGGGGGCAGGATTGCTGATGTCCGGTTGTGACCAGATTATTCATGACCCCAAGGTTTTGAAGTATATCTACAAGGAAAATGAGGCGAATTATTATTTGCAGCGCGGGCTGTCGAGCTATGCCTCGCTCGCGCCGGAATACCGCCCCGATCAGATGTCGCCGGTTTTCCGGGCCAATGGCTCGATCAATCCGGGCACGCCCGAATATAGCGCCTGGGTGGCCGACAAATTCGCAAGCTATCGGCTTAAAATCTATGGGCTGGTGAACAAGCCGCAAAGCCTGTCGCTCGCGCAGATCAAGTCGATGCCGGCACGCACACAAATCACCAAGCATGATTGTGTCGAGGGATGGACAGCGGTGGGCCAATGGCAAGGCCCAGCGGTCGGTTCGTTGTTGAAGCTCGCCGATCTTCAGTCAAAGGCCAAGTATATCGTGTTTCACTGCGCCGATCATTATCGCGGTGCGGCGCTGCCCTATTATGAATCGCTAGATATGTTTGATGCGTTCCATCCGCAGACCATTTTGGCCTGGGGGATGAATGGCGCGCCCGTCACCGTGCCGCATGGCGCGCCCTTGCGGCTGCGCGCGGAACGGCATTTGGGCTATAAACAGGCGAAATATATCATCGGCCTTGAAGCGGTAGAGAGTTTTGCCGGTATTCAGGGTGGCCATGGTGGCTATTGGCAGGACAATGTCGATTATGACTGGTTTGCCGGTATTTGATTGCCTGTAATTGATCGGTAGTTTTCCTGATGGCTTTGATTGACCTATTTCTGGCGCGCGCGGTGAAGCGCGGCCAGTTGACCGTCCGGCATTTCGACGGCACCGAAAAGCGGTTCGGCACCCCCGAGGCGGGGTGGCCCAATGTCACGATCCGCTTCACTGACAAAGGGGCGGCGGGCTCGATCATCCGCGACCCGGCGCTGGGCGCGGGCGAGGCATATATGAATGGCCGCCTGGTGGTGGATGAGGGCGTGGTGCTCGATCTGGTCGCGCTGATGACGATGAACGATTTGTGGGAGGGAGGTACCAATACGCTGCAACCTTCCCGGGCCACGCGCGCGCTCGAGAGTGTGACCCACCGAATTGGCCGCATCAACATGGCCCGCGCGGCAAAGCGCAATGTCGCGCATCATTATGACCTGAACGACCGGCTATATGACCTGTTCCTCGATGCGGACCGGCAATATAGCTGCGCCTATTTCACCGATCCCGCGCATGACCTCGACCGCGCGCAGAGCGACAAAAAAGCGCATATCACCGCCAAACTCGCGCTTGAGCCGGGGATGCGGGTACTCGACATTGGCTGCGGCTGGGGTGGGCTGGCGCTATACATCCATGCCAAGACCGGCGCCGAAGTGCTGGGCGTGACGCTCTCCGAAGAGCAGATCAAGGTGGCGCGCGCACGGGCGGAGGCAGCCGGTGTTGCCGACAAGGTCAAGTTCGAGTTGATTGATTATCGCCATGTCACGCCCGAAAATTCGGGCGGGCTGTTCGACCGCATCGTCTCGGTCGGGATGTTCGAACATGTCGGCCCGCCCAATTACCGCACTTTTTTCCGCCAATGTTATGATCTGATGACGCCGCAAGGGGTGATGTTGCTCCACACCATCGGACGCATGGGGCCGCCCGGTGTGACCGACAAATGGACGGTGAAATACATCTTCCCCGGCGGCTACAACCCCGCCTTGTCGGAAATCGTTGCGGCGAGCGAGGGCGTGCGCATGTTCCTCACCGATGTGGAGGTGCTGCGGCTGCACTATGCGCACACGCTAAAGCATTGGTATGACCGCACAGCGACGGCGCGCGACGCGATTATCGCGCTGTATGATGAGCGGTTTTTCCGGATGTGGGAATTTTATCTGGCCGGCGCCCTATGCGCGTTCAAACATGGCGGGCTGGTGAATTTCCAACTGCAATATGCCCGCGACCGCCACAGCTTGCCAATCACTCGCGATTATATGGCCGCGCGCGAGGCGCAATTGCGGGATTAAAAACATAGTCCACGTGCGTGGAGTCGGCACCGGCCCGCTCCCCCTCCCGGCCGCCCACAGCGGATTCTGAATGGGTGGCCGGGAGGGGGAGCGGGCCGGTGCCGACTCTCGTTCAATCAGCCGGGTCCGCCAGCGTGGTGCGGATCACCGGATGCGCCTCCAGCGTGCGGTGGACCGGGCATTTGTCGGCAATTGCCCGCAGCCGGGTGCGCTGCGCCTCGGTCAGATCACCGCTCAGCGTGATCGCGCGCGACAGCACTTCGATCTTGGGCCGCCCCTCGCCCTCGCTCTGGCAGTCCTCCGAATGGCAACGGTCGTGGGTTAGCTCAACCGACACACCGGTCAGCGGCATCGCTTCGCGGTCCGCCACGAGCTTGATCGTCATCGCGGTGCATGTGCCCAGCGCCGACAACAGCAGATCATAGGGCGTCGGCCCCAGATCACTGCCGCCAAGCTTTAACGGCTCGTCGGCGAGGAAGCTGTGCGTGCCCGATTGCACCAGCGTAGTGAATTTCGCGTCGGTCGTGGTCACGCGGACATGTCCCTCCGCGGGGACGTCGCTTGGCGCGGCGGCGGGGAGATAGGGCTCGACCCACGCCGAAATCATCGCCGCGGCATAGGCGGCGGGCGCCGCTTGCGTCAGCAAATGATCGGCGCCGTCGAGCGAGACAAAGCTTTTGGGATGTTTGGCAGCACCGAAAATCTGCGCCGCATTCTCAATTCCAACCGTCGCGTCGGTGGGCGCGTGCAGCACCAGCAGCGCGCGCTTCAACCGCGCCAGCCGCCCTGCCTGATCCTGCCCCTCCACCGCGTCAAGGAACGCGCTCGATACCTCAAACGGGCGACCGCCGATGGTCACTTCAGCCTGCCCCTCAGCCCGCACGCGCGCCACCTGATCGCCGAGTTGATGGAGCACATGCGCGGGGTCATAGGGCGCGCCGATCGTCACCACTGCCTTGCATTCGGGAATGTCGCCAGCCGCTGCAATCACCGCCGCCCCGCCGAGCGAATGGCCGATCAGCACCGAGGGCGCGCCGATTGTCTCGCGCAAATGGGCAGCGGCGGCGACAAGATCGCTGACATTGGCGGCAAAATGGCTGTCGGCAAACGCGCCTTGCGACTTGCCGAGGCCGGTAAAGTCAAAGGTCATCGTGGCAATGCCATGTTCGGCGAGCGCGATGCTGATCCGCCGCGCGCCATGGCTTTGCGCGGTGCAGGTGAAACAATGCGCGAACAGCGCGACGCCGCGCATCGGGCCTGCGGGCAGTTCGAGCCGCCCGGCGAGCCGCGTGCCGCTGGCATTGGTGAAATCAACATCGCGCCGCATCTGGTCTGCCTCTCTGCCAAGCTATAGCGTTTGTGCCACTAACGTGGCATCGGCACCGGCCCGCTCCCCCTTCCGGCCGCCCATTCAGGATATACTGTGGGCGCCCGGGAGGGGGAGCGGGCCGGTGCCGCACCTGTTTCGGTGCAACTGAAACAGACACAACACTAGCTTAGCATTTCGCGCGCCGTTGGGGAGCAAATTTATGGGCGATACCGCATTGATTACCGGCGCGTCAGCTGGGCTGGGCGCGCATTTTGCGCAGGCGCTGGCGGCGCAGGGCCATGACCTGATCCTGACCGCGCGGCGCGAGGACCGGCTGCACGCGCTTGCCGAACGGTTGCGCGCGGCGCACGGGGTCGCGGTGCATGTTCACGCCGCTGACCTTGCCGCGCCGGGGGCGGTGGCGGGGTTGATGCGGGCGATTGAGCAGGCCGGGCTGGGCGTCAACATGCTCGTCAATAATGCGGGCTTTGGCGCGCGGGGTGATTTTGCCGCGCTTGATGGGGCAATGCAGGCGCGGATGATCGACCTGAATTGCCGTGCGCTGGTCGAGCTTGCGCATGCGGTGCTGCCGGGCATGCTGCAAATGCGGCGCGGCGGGATTTTGAACATTGCCTCCACCGCCGCGTTTCAGGCCGGGCCGCAAATGGCGGTCTATTACGCCAGCAAAGCCTTTGTTCTCAGCTTTTCAGAAGCGCTGCACGAAGAAGTGCGCGGGCGCGGCGTGCATGTGACCGCGCTGTGTCCGGGGCCGGTCGAGACTGAGTTTTTCGAGGCCAATGCCATGGCCGATGTCGCGTTCCGGCGTTTCGCGAGTGGCACCGAACCCGTGATTCGCGACGGGCTGCGCGCGCTCAGGGCGAACCGCGCGATCAAGGTGTCGGGTGCCGCCAATGCGACGCTTGCTTTTCTCACCCGGTTCGCGCCGCGTATCGTCGCGCGCCGGGCCGCCGCCGCTATCCAGCGCAAGCGGGGATGAGGCGCGCAGACGCCCCGCCGCCGCTTAATCCGCGAACAACAGCACCGGCGTCTCAAGCAATTTCTTGAGCGCCTGCACAAAACTGGCCGCGTCCCAGCCATCGACGACACGGTGATCGCAACTGATCGACAGGTTCATCAACTTGGCGCGGACGATGTCATCGCCGACGAACACCGGGCGCTCGACAATCTTGTTAGGGCCAATGATCGCGACTTCGGGGCGGTTGATGACGGGCGTGGTCGCAATCCCGCCCAGCGGGCCGAGCGAGGTGACGGTCAGCGTCGAGCCGCTCAGTTCAGCCGACGTCGCTTTGCCGGTGCGCGCCGCCTCGGCCAGCCGGGTAATTTCGGCGGCAAGTTGCCAGACATTCTTGTCCTGCGCGTCGCGGATCACCGGCACCATCAATCCGGCGTCGGTCTGCGTCGCCATGCCCAGATGCACCGCGCCGTGGCGAGTCACCACGCCCGCTTCATCGTCATAGCGCGCATTGATCATCGGAAAATCGGGAATGGCGCGGCAAATCGCGGCGATCATCAGCGGCAACATGGTGAGTTTTGGCCGCGCGCCGCGGTGGTCGTTCAGGTCGGCGCGCACCCGCTCCAGCTCGGTCACGTCGATTTCGTCGACATAAGTGAAATGCGGGATCGCCCGCTTGGAGGCGGCCATGTTTTCGGCGATGCGGCGGCGCATGCCGATGACTTTGATGGGCGCATCGGGGCGGGCGCGGCGGGCGTGCGGCGGGTGATAACCCTCACCGCTGCCATAGCGCAGATAGGCGTCGAGATCGGCATGGCGCACCCGGTCGCCTTCGGCCTTCACCTGCGCGAGGTCGATACCAAGATCGCGGGCGCGGGCTCGCACGGCGGGGGAGGCGAGGACGGGGGCGGCGTGGGCGGAGGGTGGCGCGGGGACGTCGGCAGGAGCGGGGGCGGCGTCTGAAAATTCGGGAGCGGGTTCCGGCTCTGCGACGGGGGCAGCAATGGGAGCGGGTTCCGGCGCAGTCACGGGCGCAGCCTCTACCGCCGCAGCCTCGGCCATATCATCGGCTGTTTCGATCACCACCAGCATCGCGCCGATCGCAATCTGATCCCCCACTTCGCCCGCCAGCTCGACCACGGTGCCCGACACCGGCGATTCCATTTCGACCGTCGCCTTGTCGGTCATCATGTCGGCGATCTGCTGATCCTCCGCCACGCTGTCGCCAACCGCGACGTGCCAGGCGACGATCTCAGCCTCCGAAATGCCTTCGCCAATATCGGGGAGTTTGAAGGTGAAG
>PNLG01000122.1 GCA_013822915.1 Sphingomonas sp.
CTCAACCAGCCAAGCTGGAGCCCGGACGGCCGCTTCATTATCGCAAAGAAGCATTTCACCACCCAGCGTTCGCTCGGCACGGGCGAAGTGTGGCTCTATCACGTCTCGGGCGGCGGCGGCGTGCCGCTCGTCAAGCGCGCCAGCGAAGTGCTGCAAACGGAACTGGGCGAGCCGATTTATGCCCCCGACGGCAAGAGCCTGTATTTCACCCGCAACGTGAGCGCGGGGCCGATTTTCGAATATGCGCAGAATTCTAACACCGATTTGTTCCACATCGAACGCTATGAGCTGGAGACGGGCGAGGTATCGACGGCGGTGTCGGGGGTTGGCGGGTCCGTGCGCCCCACCCCGTCGCCCGACGGCAAGCTGATCGCGTTCGTCCGCCGCGAGCGGGCCCGCTCAAAACTTTATGTCAAAGACCTGACATCGGGGGAGGAGCGCAAAATCTATGACGCGCTCGATCAGGATGTGCAGGAAACCTGGGCCGTCACGGGCGTTTACCCCAATATGGCCTGGACCCCCGACAGCAAGACCATCCTGTTCTGGGCAGGTGGCAAAATCCGCCGGGTCGGCGCCGATGGGCAGGGCACAGCGGAAATCCCGTTCCGCGTCAACGATACCCGTGTGGTGATCGACGCAACGCACCCGTTGGTGGCGGTCGCGCCCGCAAGCTTTGCGACTAAAATGCCGCGCTGGGCCGAAGTATCACCCGACGGCAAAACGGTGGTGTTCGAAACGCTGGGCAAGTTGTGGACCAAGCCCGTGGCGGGCGGCGCGGCCAAGCGGTTAACGGCGGGCGAGGACGGGCTGGAGCTATGGCCAAGCTGGTCGCGCGACGGTCGCACGATCGTGTTTGTCGGCTGGACCGATGCCGGGCTGGGCCAGATCCGCACCGTGGCGGCAACCGGAGGCGCCCCGCGCGCCGTCACCGGGCAGCCGGGCCATTATGCCCGCCCCAAATTCTCCCCCGATGGCAAGATCATCGTGTTTGAACGTGGTCAGGGCGGCGGGCTGACCTCCGACAAGTGGAGCGATGACCCCGGCGTCTATCGCATCGCCGCCGCCGGGGGTGCCGCGACCCGCATCAGCAAGGATGGCGGCGATCCGCAATTCGGCGCGCCGAGCGACCGGGTGTTCCTGATCGGCAGCGACAAGGGCAAGCGCCAGTTGTTCAGCGTAAACCTTGATGGCGAGGCAAAGCGGGTTCACGCGACCGGCGAACTCGTCAATGATTACCGCGTCTCCCCCGATGGTCGGCACGTCGCCTTTCGCCAGAATTACGAAGCGTTCGTTATGCCGATGCTGCCCGGCACGCAGGATGTGGCGGCTGACGCGAAGGGCAAGGCGCTACCCGTCACGCGGGTCAGCGGCGAGGGCGCGGACTTCATCCACTGGTCATCGGGCGGTGCGCAAGTGCATTGGAGCCTGGGGCCGGTGCTCTACACCGCGCGCACCGATGCGCTGTTCGCGACGGCCCCGGCCAGCGGCGAGGCCGTGCCCTTTGCCGCACCAAAGACCGGCGTGTCGATGTCGATGGACATCACCGCCGCCAAGCCGAGCGGCACCGTGGCGCTCACCGGCGCGCGGATTGTGACGATGGCCGACAAAGCGGGCGGGATTATCGACGATGGCGTCATCGTCATCACCGGCGACCGCATCACCGCGATCGGCAAGCGCGGGTCGGTGACGATTCCGGCGGGCGCGAAGACCATCGACATGACCGGCAAAACGATCATCCCCGGCCTGGTCGATGCGCACGCGCACGGGCCGCAGGCCGCCGATGATCTGGTGCCGCAGCAAAACTGGTCGGCGATCGCCAACCTCGCCTTTGGGACCACGACGATCCATGACCCCTCTGCACGGCCGGGACAGATTTTCGTGGCAGCCGAGCTGCAACAGGCGGGCAAGCTGCTCGCCCCGCGCACCTTCTCAACGGGCGAGATCGTCTATGGCGCGAAATCGCCCGATGTTTATGCCGAAATCAACAGCTATGAAGACGCGCTCGCCCATGTCCGCCGGTTGAAGGCGCAAGGGGCGCGTTCGATCAAAAACTACAACCAGCCGCGCCGCGAACAACGCCAGATGGTCGTCAAGGCAGCGCAGGCAGAGGGGCTGGAAGTGGTGCCAGAGGGCGGCTCGCTCTATACCATGGACTTGAGCCTCATTCAGGACGGCAATTCGACGGTTGAGCATAATGTGCCGCTATCGACCTTTTACGCCGATTTCGTGAGCCTGTGGACACAGACGACGACCAACTATACCCCAACGCTTGTCGTCACCTATGGTGGCCCGGCGGGTGACCCCTATTGGCGCGCACATACCGATGTGTGGCGGCACCCGCTGCTCACCAAACATGCGCCGCCGGGGTTGCTCGCCGCGCAAAATGTCCGCCGGGTGCTCGCGCCGGAGGAAGATTATGTCGACGGCGGTGCCGCACGCGAGGCGAAAAAGCTCGCCGACCGGGGCATTCAGGTGTCGATTGGCGCGCATGGCCAGCAGTCGGGACTGGGCTCGCACTGGGAAATGTGGAGCTTTGCGCGTGGTGGCTGGAGCAATGTCGAGGCGCTGGCGGCGGGCACGATCATGCCCGCAACCTCGCTTGGCTATGCCAAGGACGTCGGTTCGCTCGAAGTGGGGAAACTCGCCGATCTGGTGGTGCTGACCGCCGACCCGACAGTCGACATCCGCAATTCGGACAAGATCGCGCAAGTGATGCTCGGCGGCAGGCTCTATGATGCAGCGACCATGGACGAAGTCGAAACCGGCACCGCCAAACGCGCGCCCTATTGGTGGCAGGCATCGGGCAAGGCAAGCGCGGGCACGGTGAGCGAAAGCCATAGCGACGGCGATAGTTGAACATTGGCTGGGGGGGGCCGTTTGCCCCCTCCCGGCACATCGTCGATCGGAGTGACTGCGTTCGTATTTTCACGGATTTGAAAACGACCGGGCCATTTCTAACCGGCTCAGCGCGTCATGGAACTGAGCACATAATGAAAGTTACGAATCAGCGCAGACGGATTATGCCCCAGCATGACGCGCCTTAACCTCGAGTGTCCTTTCAGCCAGGCTTTTTTCAGCGTGATTTGCCCCTGGGCATTAAACACGAATTCATCAATTCCTTCAAATCTGGGCGCCTTAGAATCGGCGGGGTCGCCAATCACCATCGTCCAGCTTGCAAAGGCGCACTCACCCTCGACGATGATTTTTGGGTTTAGATAGATATGCCTTCCCCCCAGATCGAACTGACGGGCAAAGGCGCGCCTTATGGCATTCTTGCCGCAATACTCGTCACCGCGCGTGCCCTTGCCAAGTATGTCGCAATAAACGGCGTCATCCGCGATCAACGCCATAATGCTGTCAATGTCCTGTCTTGCGAAACCATCAACCATCGCCTCGATGGTTTGGCAGTTGCGGTTAGTATTGCGCTGGGCAACGATTGCGCGCGTTGCCTCATATTCGGGCAATATGGGAGATGCGGTTGCCATATGACGATCCTTTGATGTACCGACGAGAAACCGACTGTTAGTCTGTATAAACCGACTTATAGTCGGTATGTCAAGCGAGAAGTGGATGACGAAGCAAGAAGTGCGACGAGAAGCGACGCGCAGCGCCATATTGGCAGCGGCGCAGCACCGCTTTGGTACCCTTGGATATCAACATGTTACGGTCGATGACATTGCAGCCGATGCCAGCGTCGCCAAGGGGGCCATCTATCACCATTTTTCGACGAAGGCCGATTTATTCGAGGCTGTGTTGCAAGCGGTTGCCTCACAGATTTTAGCCGATGTGCAGGCGGCCTCGACGCAGCAATCGGATATTCTGGCGGCGATTTTCGCCGGAAACCGCGCATTTTTTGCTTCTTGCGCCAATCCACAATTCGCTCAGATCTTCTTAAAGGACGGCCCTTCAGTCCTCGGTTGGAACCGTTGGCGCGAGATTGATGGAAGCCATTTTGGCGGCATGGTCAGGAACGGGCTGTTTGCAGCAATCGGGGTCGGCGTCCTCGCCAAACGTCCAATCAATCCCCTCACCCGCTTAATTCTCGGCGCCATAACTGAAGCTGCGATCGACTGTGCCAACAGCGAGGACTTCGCTGCAACGGCCGAAGGCTATGTAGAAGGACTAGAGGCCATCGTTAATGGATTGAGGCCAACCCCCTCCCCTCACCAACCGCTAGTGATTGCCCCCGATCAGGTCGCCCAGCCCGCCGAGCACTGATCCCTCGCCCCGGTTTTGCCCGCCGCCCGGCCCCGCGACCGCGATCACCCGGCCGGCAAGCCGCGCGAAGGGGAGCGATTGAATCCACACCTTGCCCGGCCCGCGCAGCCGCGCGAAGAACAGCCCTTCGCCGCCGAACACAATGCTTTTGACGCCGCGCACCATTTCGAGGTCGAACTCAACGCTTGGCGTATAGGCGGCCAGACAGCCAGTATCGACGTGCAGCACTTCGCCGGGGCCAAGCGTGCGTTCGGTCACTGTCCCGCCCATCTGGACAAACACCCAGCCATCGCCGTCGAGCTTTTGCATGATGAACCCTTCGCCGCCGAACAGGCCGGTCATCACCCGGCGCTGAAACGCGATGCCGATCGACACGCCCTTGGCCGCCGCCAGAAACGCGTCTTTTTGGCAGATCAGCGTGCCGCCATAATCGGATAGTTTCAGCGGCAGGATCGCCCCCGGTGTCGGCGCGGAAAAGGCGACGCGCGCCTTGCCAGTGCCGCGATGGGTGAACAGCGTGGTGAACAGGCTTTCGCCGGTCAGCAACCGCTTGCCCGCGCCGACCAGCGCGCCCATCAGGCCGCCACCCGATTGCGACCCCGATCCGTCGCCAAACACCGTCGTCATTTCGACGCTCGCGTCCTTCCAGACAAAGGCGCCCGCCTCCGCCACTGCGCTTTCGCCCGGATCGAGCTCGATCTCGACGAATTGCAGTTCCTGCCCCTTGATTTCAAAGTCGATGTCATCGGCAATCCCGGCGGCGCGGCTGTGTGACCATGGGCTGTTGGGCATGCGTTCCTCCTTGGCGCGTGATGCGCTCTCATAACACGGCCACGCCGCCCGCGCGAGCGCAACCGTTGCGGGGCCGAGCCGAAACGTCGATAGGGCGATGCGATGCGCGTGTCCCCTGCCCTGCTGCTGATCGCCGCCGCTGCGCCCGCGCTGGCGCAAACCCCGGTGCAGGAGGCACCCGAGATTGTTGTGGTCGGCACCCCGCTAAAGGCCCCGCCGGGCACGCCCGCTTATGGATCGGTGGTGATCGCGCGCGACCGGCTGACGTCCGACGCATCGGGGCGGGTGGAGGCGATTTTGCTCGACGTGGCGGGGTTTCAGCAATTCCGCCGCACCGACAGCCGCTCCGCCAACCCATCGGCGCAAGGGGTGACGCTGCGCGCGCTCGGCGGTAATGCGACCAGCCGGGCGCTGGTGCTGCTCGACGGTGTGCCGATTGCCGATCCGTTTTTCGGGCACATCCCCTTCAACGCGATTGTGCCGGGTCAGCTTGGCACGGTGCGGGTAACGCGCGGTGGCGGCGCAGGCGCCTTTGGGGCGGGCGCGGTTGCGGGCAGTATCGACCTGCAAAGTGCGGCACGCGAAGAGCTCCCAGTACTGAGCGCCACCGCCGATTATGGCAGTTTCGACTCGGTGCGGGTTGAGGCGGGGGCGGCACCCCGGCTGGGCAGGGGCTTTGTCGCACTGAGCGGCCGGTGGGAGACAAGCGGCGGCTTTTTCACCACGCCGCCCGAACAGCGGGTCGCCGCCACGGCCCGCGCCGCATTCACCAACTGGTCAGCCAGCGCGCGGGCCGTCGCCCCCATCGACCCGGACACCGAAGTGCAGGGGCGGATCACCCTCTACCGCGACGATCGCACGCTGCGGTTTGTCGGCGCCGACAGTTTTGCTGAGGGGCAGGACGCGAGCATCCGCCTGATCCACCGCGGGCGGTGGCAGCTCGATGCGCTCGCCTATGTTCAGGCGCGCGATTTCGGCAACAAGGTGGTGAGCGCGACCAGCTTTCGCCAAACGCTCGACCAGCGCAATACCCCGGCGACAGGGATCGGTGGCAAGCTGGAGCTGCGCCCGCCGGTCGGCGGCGGCCATGTGCTGCGCATCGGCGGCGATGTCCGGCACGCGGCGGGCACACTCGCCGAGGATGCGTTCAGCGGCGCGACGAGCCTGCTCACCGCGCGGCGCAGCGCGGGCGGCAGCATCACGAACGCGGGGCTGTTTGTGGAGGATGACTGGACGATCGGGGCCGTGGTGCTGACCGGTGGCGTGCGCCTCGACCATTGGGCGATTAGCGGCGGTTTTTTCCGCGAGGCAAATGCCTCGGGCACGCCGACCACCGACCGCAGCTTTGCCGACCGGCGGGGCACGGAGGCGACCGGGCGCGGCGGGCTGGTGTGGCGGGTGGCGCCGGGGCTAGCGCTGCGCGGGGCGGGCTATACCGGCTACCGGCTGCCGACGCTGAACGAACTTTACCGGCCGTTCGTAGTCTTTCCGGTGACAACGCAGGCAAATGCCGCACTTGCGCCAGAGCGGTTGCGCGGCGGCGAGGTGGGCGCTGATGTCGCCCCCTGGCGCGGTATCACGATCAGCGTCACCGGCTTTCACAACTGGCTGGAGGGGGCGATCGGCAATGTCACCATTGCCCCCAATCTGCGCCAGCGGCAAAATCTGGCGGCGATCGTCGCGCGCGGGGTGGAGTTGACAGGCAACGCGCGTCGCGGGCCATGGTCGATCACCGCAAGCTATGCCTATAGCGACAGCCGCGTGCGCCAGCCGGGGCCGCTCAACGGACTGGCTCCCGCGCAAAGCCCGCAGCACAGCGTCAGCACCACAGTGCGCTGGGCACCGCGCCACGGGTCGATCGTGTCGGCGACGCTCCGTCATGTCGGCGCGCAGTTTGAGGATGACAGCCAGACCGACATCCTGCCCGCTGCGACCACGCTGGATGCCGCCGCGCTCCTCCCGCTCCGGCATGGGCTGGCGCTGGCGCTGCGAGCCGAAAATATCGGTGACGCGCGGGTCGTCACGCGAAATGCGGGCGGCTCGATTGACCTTGGCACACCGCGCACGCTGTGGATTGGCGTCCGTCTGACACCGTGAACGGATTACATCCTGTTACCATTATTTGCTGGTCGATCTTTTAATAATTTGGTTTCATTCCTCGCATAGGTTTGCGCTCGGCTTGACAGGCCCGCAAGCGAGGGGGGAACGCGATGACCGACCAGCATGATGCACCCGCACGCCTGAACGACCTGCCGATCGACGTTGTCGATGAAGGCGCCGCTCGTCCAACCGCTATGTCAGGCGCATCCGCGCTCGCATTGGCGGCGGCGAGCACGCTGGCAGCGTGCAGCGGCAGCACCAGCGGCAGCAGCACGCCGATTGCGGGAGGCTCTGGGCCAACGCCTGCCCCCGCCCCCACACCAACGCCCACGCCGACCCCGGCCCCGGTCAGCGCGGTGCAAGCGAGCCGGTTCCTTCAGCAAACCACCTTTGGCGCGACGCGCGCCGACATCACGCAGGTGCAATCGCTAGGGTTTGACGGCTGGATCACCGATCAGATGAGCCGACCCCGCACCAGCCATTGGGACTGGCTGGTCAGCAATGGCTTTGCCGTGTCGGGGAACGTCAATAACAATAATGGTTTCGACAATACCGTATGGCGTCAGATCATCAGCGAACCCGGCCAGTTACGTCAGCGGGTCGGCATGGCGCTGTCCGAAATGCTGGTAGTCAGCATCAACGGGTTGAACGTATCGTGGCGGCAATTCACGGCGGCTGCCTGGCTCGACATCCTGCTCGACAATGCGTTTGGCAATTTCCGCACGCTGATGGAGCGCATCACCTTCAATCCGGGCATGGCGTCGTTCCTGACCTTTTTGAACAACCGCCGCGCCAACCCGGCGACGGGGTCGATGCCCGACGAAAATTACGCGCGCGAGCTGATGCAGCTATTCACCATCGGCCTCAACCGGTTGAACATGGACGGCACGGTGCAACTCGCAGGCGGGCAGCCGATCGACACATACACGCCGCAGGACGTGTCGCAACTGGCGCGGGTGTTTACCGGCCTGTCGCTCGATTCGAACGATAACAGCACGCCGGACCGTTATCGCCGCGCGCTCATCGTCAATGCGTCAAATCATGAAAGCGGCGCATCGAGCTTTTTGGGTGCGACCGTGCCAGCGGGCACCGATGGCGTCGCCGCCGTCGGCATTGCGTTGGACACGATCTTTGCCCACCCCAACGTCCCGCCCTTTGTTTCGCGCCAGTTGATTCAGCGGCTGGTGACGAGCAACCCGACCCCGGCCTATGTCGGCCGGATCGCGGCGATTTTTGCCAATAACGGCGCGGGGGTTCGCGGCGATCTGCGCGCGGTAGTGCGCGCGATCCTGCTCGATCCCGAAGCGCGCGCCGACACGGCGATCGGCGGCAACGCATCGGGCAAGCTGCGCGAGCCGGTGGTGCGGCTGGCCAATTGGGCACGCGCTTTTGGCGCGACATCGACCGGCGGATTGTGGCCAATCGGCGACACCTCCAGCTCGACCAACCGGCTGGCGCAATCGTTCGGCCGTGCGCCGTCGGTGTTCAACTTTTTCCGCCCCGGCTACACCCCGCCCAACACCGCAATCGCGAATGCGTCGCTGGTCGCGCCAGAGTTTCAGATTACCAACGAACCCTCGGTCGTTGCGTATGTCAATTATATGCAAGGCGTGATCCAGAACGGGATCGGTAATGACGTGCGCGCTGATTACGCGCCGCTCATCGCAATCGCAGCCGATAGCGGCGCGCTGGTCGATGAGATCAACCTGCTGCTCGCCGCCGGACAATTGAGCGCCGCCACCGTCGCCGCCATTCGCGCCGCCGTGGACAGTATTTCGGCCACGACCACCACCGGGCCGACCAACCGGGTTTACACCGCCATCCTGCTGACGATGGCGTCACCCGAATACATCACTCAGCGCTGAGCAAGGGGACGGTTTCATGTTCACATCCGATCAATCGCGCCGCGCCTTTTTGAAACGATCCGCAGCGCTCGGCCTCGTCGGCGGTGCGGCCCCCTTTGTCACCAATCTCGCCGCGATTGGCGAGGCGGCGGCCGCGACCGCTAGCGATTATCGCGCGCTGGTGTGCGTGTTCCTGTTCGGCGGCAATGATTATGCCAACACGCTCACCCCCTATGACCAGCCAAGCTATAACCAATATGCAGCGGCACGGCAGAATTTGGCGCACCCGCGCGATACGCTGGCGGCAACCTTGCTGAACCCGGCAACCGGGCTTCCCGGCGGGCGGCAATATGCGCTTGGACCAACCATGGCGCCGCTGATCCCGATTTTCGACGCCGGGCGCATGGCGGTGGTGCTGAATGTCGGCACGCTGGTCCAACCGACGACCAAGGCACAGTATACCGCCAATTCGGTCCGCCTCCCGCCCAAGTTGTTCAGCCATAATGACCAGCAAAGCTATTGGCAAGCCAGCAACCCGGAAGGGGCGACATCGGGCTGGGGTGGTCGAATTGGCGACTTGTTCCAGAGCGGCAACGGCACAGCGACGCTGACCTGCATTAACGCGGCCGGCAATGCCGTGTTCCTCAGCGGTCGATCGGCGATTCAGTATTCGATCGGCACGGGCGGCCCGATTGCGCTGCTCAACAACAGCTCAACACTGTTCGGATCGACGGCGGCGGCGAGCACACTGCGCAGCCTGATGACGGGCACCAACGCCAATTTGCTGGCCAATGAACATGGCACGATCAGCCGCCGCGCGCTTGACACCTTTGCGCAGGTCAACACGGCGCTGGCGAGCGCGCCGGTGGGCAATTTTCCGCTCTTTCCAAGCGGGAACAACCTCGCCGCGCAATTACAGATCGTCGCGCGAATGATTTCCGTCAGCCAGGAACTCGGCGCACGGCGGCAAGTGTTTTTCGTGTCGCAGGGTGGGTTCGACCTGCACGACAATCTGCTTGCCCAACAGCCGGGGTTGCTGGCGACGGTATCAAACGCG